>JBBKWA010000074.1:0-33064 GCA_037968695.1 Saprospiraceae bacterium | reverse complement strand
TTTTTGAAAAAATATATTCTTTCGAAGACAAGAACCATTTTTTTGAATATGCCTTTGAACACTCTGATTATAAGAATTTATCGGAAGAGTATAAAAAAGCATTGCTGGAAGCAGAAACTTTTGCCTTGTCACATGCATGGCAAACCAATTCAGCTTTGATGATTGCTTCCCATGCTGGGATGTTGTTACCGGAAGAACATAAAACCGTTCTAAAACGATTCTCCAAAGTATTTGAACAGGCCTATACCCGCTTTATGGATCTGGAAAGATCTGAAAAGCAAAATAGAGAAGCGCAGATTGAATTATCACTGGAGAGAGTAAGGGCAAAAGCAATGGCCATGCATCAATCCAGTGAATTGAGTGACGTATTGAAGGTCTTATTTGATCAGTTTGATATTTTGGGGATCGATCCGGTTTTTGCGCACTTGAGCCTTATCGATTTGGAAAGCAACACCTTTACGTACCGGATGACCGGCAGGGGCGGAAAAAGGGTACTGACCAAACAAGTTGTTGACCTTAATGCCCGAGACGAGTGGAAAGATTCAGTAGCTGCTTTTAAACAGGGTAAGCCGAACACGGTTTCCTGTCTTCATTTTCCAAAAGAAGCACTACCACAAGTATGGGAATTGTTTCATGAGACATTAGGTGCATTGCCTAAAGGGGCCAAAATTTATCAAAAAGATTTTCCCGATGGATTATACAATACTCAAGGCTATTGCAAATTTGGATATCTAGGCTTTAATCACAATCGACCGGCAACCGAAGAGGAAAAAGGTATTGTAGTGCGGTTTGCCACAGAATTTGGCCGACTTTACCAACGCTTCCTTGATATTGAAAAAGCGGAAGCCCAGGCAAGGGAGGCGCAAATAGAAGCAGCATTGGAAAAAGTCCGAAGCCGTTCTTTGGCAATGCAAAATGCAGAAGAATTACAGGAAGTAGTAACGATAGTTGCTGAAAAATTACAGGATTTAGGAGTGATATTGGATACCGGCGGAGTGGTGATCTGTACTTATTTTCCTGACTCAAAAGACGTCATGCATTGGACCGCATCGCAGGATCCTTTAATGCCATCTAAGCCCTATTATGTGCCGTATTTTGATACACCGATCTGGAAAGAAACATGGCAGTCTAAATATGAAACGGAGGACGATTTTTTTGAAAAAATATATTCTTTCGAAGACAAGAATCATTTTTTTGAATATGCCTATGAGCACTCTGACTATAAAAATTTACCGGACGAGTATAAAAATGCATTGCTGGAAGCAGAAACTCTTGCATTTTCATTTGCATGGCAAACCAATTCTGCATTAATGATTGGTTCACATACAGGCATGTTGTTACCGGAAGAACATAAAACCGTTCTAAAACGATTCTCCAAAGTATTTGAACAGGCCTATACCCGCTTTATGGATCTGGAAAGATCTGAAAAGCAAAACAGAGAAGCGCAGATTGAATTATCACTGGAGAGAGTAAGGGCGAAAGCAATGGCCATGCGAGAATCTGAAGAACTAACCGAAGTTTTGCCTATCATTTTTGAACAGCTGGATGGACTTGGTGTCAAAACAGTTTGGACACATCTCACATTAATTGATCTAGATAATAATACATTCACTTACCGCATGACAGGTCGGGAAGGCAAAAGAGTTTTTGCCGAGCAAGTCGTTGATATGGATGCTTCCGATATCTGGCAAAATGCCGTTGTAGCATTTAAATCTGAAACACCCGATTCCATTGTCAGTTTTTATTTTCCACCAGCATCCCTTCCAGGTATTTGGGAAATTTTTGATGAAATATTTTCTACCCTTTCCGAAGGATATGAAATTCATCCGGAAGACTTTCCTGGAGGCTTATATACCACACAAGCAAATTGCGAGTTTGGCTATATAGGAATGAACAATACTGAAAAAGCGACTGAGGAAGAGGAGAATATCCTGGCGCGGTTTGCAAAAGAATTCGGAAGGCTTTACAGGCGATTCCTCGATCTGCAAAATGCAGAAGCACAGGCAAGGGAAGCACAGATTGAAGTAGCCATGGAAAGAGTTAGGGCAAGAGCCATGGCCATGCACCAAACGGATGAACTGACAGATGTACTATGTGTATTATTTGATCAGTTTGATTTTCTGGGCATAAACCCTATACTAACTCACCTTACATTATTCGATGAAGAAAATGAAACCTTTACCCTTCGGATAACAACCAGCGCAGAGAAACGCATCGTAGCGGATCAGATTATTGATGTTAATGCGGTGGAAAGTTGGAAGACCTCCTTTGCCAATTGGAAAAATAGTGAGCTTCATGCTATTGACTGTATTGATTATTCACCCGAAGATCTACCCTTTATATGGGAACTGATGGATGAAGTGATGTCGGCATTGCCTGAAAGGCATAAAATTAATCCTGAAGATTTTCCGGATGGGCTATACACTACACAAGGACATTGTAAGTTTGGTTACATTGGTTTCAATCACAAAAGGAGGGCAACCGAAGAGGAAAAGCAGATCGTTGTTCGTATTGCCAAAGAGTTTGGGAGATTATACCAACGCTTTCTCGATATCCAGAGAGCCGAAGGACAGGCCAGGGAAGCACAGATAGAGTCGGCATTGGAAAAAGTACGGTCACAATCTCTGGCCATGCATGCCAGCAGTGAAATGCAATTGGTAGCCAATGAAGTCAGCAATCAGTTAAGAAACCTTGGGTTGGAACTGGATGTAGTAGGTATGAGCGGCACCATCCACCTGGAAGAAGGTTACGATGTGTGGTTAGGGGGCGCCGATGCCACTAAACCATTACGTATTCCTTTTAATGATGATACCCAGGTACAGCGGGATTATAATGAGCTACTCAAAAACAGACCACCACTTTTTACCAAAACATATTCAGGTAAGGTAAAAAAAGAGTATATCGACAAATTAATTTCGCATGGGGAATTTCCGGATGAGCTAAAAAATAAAATGATCAACTCTTCGGCATTTTCAACATCTCTAGCGCCAACAAAAAACTCAGGAATCCAGATTGTACGTTACACTCCGATACCATATACTGAAGAGGAAAACGAAATACTTAAGAGATTCGCTAATGTTTTTGAACAGGCCTATATCCGATTTATGGATCTGGAAAAGGCAGAGGCACAAGCCAGAGAGGCCCAAATAGAAGCAGCGTTAGAAACAGTTCGTTCCCGTTCTCTATCAATGCATAAGAGTGAGGAACTGGGAGAAGTCATTACAGTAGTAGTGGAAAAATTAAAAAATCTGGGCTTCTATGTTGATGACGGTGTAGCCTTGATCACTTTTACACCCGGAACAAAAGATTTAACAGAATGGATGACGAATCCGGGATTCACCGCTGCCAGCAATTTCCTTATTCAGCATTTTGACAACCCCGTCTTGAATAACATGTGGACCGCAAAAGAAAATGGAGAGGAGTTTGTATTTAAAAGATTTTCTCTTGAAGATAGCAGGTCTTTCCATGAACACATTTTTAAGTATTCTGACTTTAAAGATATATCACAGGATATAAAAGATTATTGTTTGGCGGCAAACAACTATGCTACTTCAACCGCTCTACAAAAAAATACGGCCATATTTATTAATGACTATTCGGGCAAAAACTTAACTGCAGAAGAAATCAATATACTGAAACGTTTTGCAAAAGTTTTTGAGCAAGCCTATATACGCTTTATGGATATCAAAAAATCCGAAGAGCAAGCAAGGGAATCGCAAATTCAATTAGCATTGGAAAGAGTAAGAGCCAGAACGATGGCCATGCATCAAAGCGAGGAACTCGCAGAAACAGCCGCTGTAGTTTTTCAGCAAATGATGGAATTAGGCATTACTCCCGAACGTATAAATATCGGTTTAATAAATGAAGACACCCATACGCTGGAAATCTGGGCCACCGATCAGGATGGCAGTAAGATAAATCACAGATTTAATACCAGCCTGGAAGAACCAACAACAGGTCAAAAGATATATAAAGCCTGGAAAGAAAGAAAGAAATCATTAGTTGTTGATTTAAGTGGATCTGAATTGAAAGACTGGGTCCGTTATGTGCGAGAAGAGTTAAGGATGGAGATCAAACAAGAATTATTAAAAGAACACAGAATACATAGTGTTGCTTTCTTCTCGCATGGCATGATTATCACAACGACATATCATCCTTTGCCAGAGGAATCAATGGACTTACTGAAGCGATTTGCTGATGTATTTAATTTAACTTATACCCGATTCCTCGACCTGCAAAGAGCCGAAGAACAAGCAAGAGAAGCGGAAATAGAACTTGCTTTGGAAAGAGTGAGATCACAGGCTATGGCGATGCAAAAATCCTCCGACCTACTCGATATCGTTGTGACCATGCGAAATGAATTTACCCGATTAGGTCATGAGGCACATTATTTCTGGCACATGATGTGGTTACCTGAAAAGTACGAAAAGGCCATGACCTCCGGCGACGGCACCCGAATCGGTATGGTCATGGAACTCCCCCGACATATCCACGGTGATATTCCCCTGGTAGACGAATGGGAAAAGAGTAAAGAACCTCTGGTCGTATTCCCAATGGATGCTGACGCTGCAATCGAATACGTTGATAAAATGATTGCATTCGGTGATTTCCAACAAGTAGATCATAATGCGCCCGGTCATGATGACATCCGACATATTGGCGGACTCACTTTTATCATGGCGAGAACTACCCATGGCGAGATAGGGTATAGTTTGCCGGGCGTTGTAGAACAACCGCCGAAAGAAGACCTGGATATTTTGGTTCGTTTTGCCGGTGCTTTTGATATAGCCCATCAACGATTTCTCGATTTACAGAAATCAGAATCCCAGTCCAGAGAAGTAGAAATAGAACTGGCATTGGAAAAAGTGAGAAGCCGATCTATGGGCATGCAAAAAAGTGAGGAACTCAAAGAAGTTATACGAATTGTTTTCCAGCAACTCACCCATTTAAAGATCAAACTTGACTACGCAGGTTTTGTTGTTGATTATACGCCGAAAGGCGATTGGCATTTTTGGATCGCAGATGATATAGATATTCCTTCTAAAATAACCCACCCATATTTTGAGTCGGTTTGGGCGAATCAATTTAATGAGGCTAAAGAAAAAGGTACAGACCTCTTTATCACTCATTTAGATTTTGAAGAAAAGAATAAATTTTACAAAGAACTTTTATCCCATATCCCTGATTTACCAAAAGCATCAAAAGATTTTTATTTAACCTGTCCGGGCCTTGGAGCAACAACCGTATTGTATAATGATATCGCCCTTTACATTGAAAATTTCGAGGGCACCTTATATTCGGAGGAGGAAAATAAAATATTGCTTCGTTTTGGAAAAGTATTTCAACAAACCTATACTCGTTTTCTTGATCTAAAAAAAGTAGAGACCCAAACTAAAAAAGCAAATATTGAAGTAGCTCTTGAGCGTGTAAGGGCCAGGGCACTTGCCATGCAAGAACCAGAAGAGCTTATTGAAGTGGCAGAGGTATTACGTCATGAAATGGGATTATTAGGAATTGAGGAATTAGAAACTGCGAGTATTTACATCCACGATCCCAAATCAGATAAAACGGAATGTTGGTACGCTCTGAAGGATGTGAGAGAAGATAAAAGTAAATTAGTAAGTGATCATTTTGCTCTGGATCTTTCTAAAACTTGGGTGGGCAGAGAAATGCTCAAATTCTATAAAACGGATGATGCCCGTACAGTCATCCTTATGCAAGGTGAAAACAGAATTGAATGGATTAGGTATTGTGAGGAAAAATCAGTTCCATTCAGAGGCTATTATGGCGACGTTATACCTGACAGGACTTACCACTTGTATAAATTCTCCCATGGAGCCGTCGGTGCAGCTTCCCCGGGTGATATATCCGAAGAAAGCTGGGAATTATTAAAAAGGGCTGCTTCTGTTTTCTCCCTTGCCTATTCCCGTTTCAAGGATTTGACGCAAGCACGATTGGATTTGCTGAAACTCAAGGCTGAAAAGCAACGAGCTGAAGATGCTCTTTCTGATCTTAAGTCAGCACAGTCGCAACTAATCCAGGCAGAAAAAATGGCTTCTCTCGGTGAGCTCACTGCAGGTATAGCCCATGAGATCCAGAACCCGCTCAATTTTGTCAATAATTTCTCAGAAGTCAGTGCTGAAATGATTGATGAGATGCAGGAGGAAATGTCATCAGGCAATAATGCTGAAGCAATTGTAATCGCTGCAGATATAAAACAGAATATTGAAAAGATATTACATCATGGCAAACGTGCTGATGACATTGTAAAAGGAATGCTGTTGCATAGTCGTTCAGGTAGTGGAACAAGCGAACCAACTGATATCAATGCACTTTGTGATGAATACCTCCGATTGGCCTTTCATGGTCTGCGCGCGAAAGACAAATCCTTTAATTCGAATATGGTGACTGATTTTGATCAATCCATCGGCTTAATAAATGTTGTGCAGCAAGATATTGGAAGGGTAATATTGAATATAATAACGAATGCCTTTTGGGCAGTGAATGAAAAAACCAAAACCACTGAATCTTCTGCCCCTAAATCCCCTGAATTTTCTACCCCTAAATCCCCTAAAGGGGACTTGCCTTATGAACCTACTGTCACCATCACCACTAAATTATTAAAGTCCCCTTTAGGGGATTTAGGGGCAAAACCAAGCTCAGGGGATCTAGGGGTAATTATTTCTATTTCCGATAATGGCAATGGCATTCCGGAAGGCGTGTTGGGTAAAATCTTTCAGCCATTTTTCACCACCAAACCCACCGGTCAGGGAACAGGCTTGGGCTTGTCGCTAAGTTATGATATAGTGAAAGCACATGGCGGTAAACTTGTTGCAGAAACTAATGAAGGAAAAGGCACTACATTTATTATCAGACTTCGAAATTCAATAAAATGAAACGGCCTGCTTCCTTAATCTGCTTATACTTTATTTGCCTATTACAAGGTGGAGCTCAGAAAGTGGTTTCAATTGATACAAGCCATTTTAGTCAAAACGGAAATATAAACCTGACATCCTATGATGAATGGGTTTTCACTCATGTGGAAGTAAAAAACTGGGCTAGTCCTAATTTAGATACGCGCAATTGGAAAAAACTAAGTCCCCGAGGCATTCCTTTTGATTTTGCCGATGAAAATGGCCTGGTGGAAATGTGGTTCCGACTCAAATTCACGGTAGACTCTTCAATGGTAGGCCAAACGGTATACCTGAACTTGATACCATTAGGTGCAGCCCAAATATATGTCAATGGAATATTTTATGATGAGGCGGGGAATCCAAATACTGATCCCAATCAAGATGAATGTGCTGGTGCTTACTTAAATAGAATAAAAAATGGATGGGTTCCCGAGCCGATAACATTGGACACAGGTTTATTTACAATCGCTGTATACTTTACTGACCACGATCGGTATTTTTTAACAAAATATACGTACAAGAATCTTAAAACCGGATTTAATGTTAATCTGTTCTCAAACCATTTGTTTGGAAAACAAGTAAAGCTCCTTGCAGAGTATCAATTCTTTCAAGGAATCTGGATAAACGGTCTCCTTTTATTGACACTCCTATTTATCGTTCTATTGGTGCTTGATAAAAAAGAGAAAACGCTACGATGGATCGCATTGCTTACAATGGCACTCACCTGCACTGCCCTTGTAGATCTTGCTTCCTCTCGCTTTTTTACAGGATTGTGGTATTATAATTTCGAAGATCTACTCTACTATGGCTTTATGGGAATAGCCGTTGGGTTAATTCCAATAACCATCGCGCAAATCATCACTAAAAAAGTAGGCAAGTCCCTTTTCATTCTTTTTTGGATAGTAGCCTTCACCTACCCTAGCTTATGGTATTTTTCAGGTTTTACAATTTTACAAAAAACCTACTATTATATTCTGGGTCTATCATTGATAATTATTGCAGGCATTTGCATTCGAATTCTTGTGCAAAACAGAAAACAACTTCATTTTGCAGAATGGAGTCTTGTCTGGGGACTTATCATTATGGTTTCATGGATGTTGTTTCATACCATCATGATCAGCTTTGGATTCAGCAACAACATGTTTAGGCTGACGACCGTCGCCATGATTTATCTCTCTCTGCCAATTTCGTTTTTAGTCTATATTTCCATTCGGTATAGTAACAATATTAAAACCCTTCGAAAAAATATTGATGAAATATCAGCCCTCACAGATGAGAAACTCAAGGTGCAAGAAGAAAAGCAAAAACTAATCACTGCACAAAATGAGACGCTGGAAAAGAAAATCAATGAACGAACTCAAGAGCTTAATGAAAAGAATATAAATCTATCCGCCGCTAACGAAGAAATTCAGCGTCAAAGAGATGAAGTGATTTCTTCACGAAATGATCTTGAGATGACACTCTCAAATCTTAAGGCCACCCAATCCCAGCTTATCCAATCCGAAAAAATGGCCTCCCTTGGGGAACTCACTGCCGGAATCGCCCATGAAATACAAAACCCTCTAAACTTTGTAAACAACTTTTCTGAAATCAATAAGGAATTGATTGATGAAATGAAGGAGGAACTGAAGGACGGTAAGGTTGATGATGCTCTTGAAATCGCTGATGATATAAAATCCAATGAAGAAAAAATAGCGCATCATGGAAAGCGCGCTGATGAAATTGTAAAAGGGATGTTGTTACATAGCCGAACCGGTAGCGGAACAAGTGAACCAACCGATATCAACGCTCTCTGCGATGAATACCTTCGATTAGCCTATCACGGCCTGCGTGCCAAAGACAAATCCTTTAATGCAAAACTGGTAACTGATTTTGATGTGACCTTAGGAAAAATTGATGTTGTTCAGCAGGATATGGGAAGGGTGATATTAAATATTATAACGAATGCTTTTTGGGCTGTGAATGAAAAAATCAAGTCCATTGATTCTACTGCCCCTAAATCTTCTACCCCTAAATCCCCTAAAGGGGACTTGTCCTATGAACCTACTATAACTGTCACGACTAAACTCATGAAGTCCCCTTTAGGGGATTTAGGGGCAAAACCAAGCAAAGGGGATTTAGGGGTAAAAATCTCTATTTCCGATAATGGCAATGGCATTCCGGAAGGCGTGTTAGACAAAATCTTTCAACCATTTTTCACCACCAAACCAACTGGCCAGGGAACGGGGCTTGGGTTATCATTAAGCTATGATATTGTGAAAGCTCATGGCGGAGAATTGATCGTAGAAACAAATGAAAGAAAAGGCACTACATTTATTATCAAACTACCAATTCAGAAATGAAGATTCACTTAATCCTAACTTTCCTTTTAAGTATATCAGCGCCAGTCGCTCATTCACAAATTACGCCTATCGATAGTCTGCTCCAGAAGCTGGAAGTAGCGCCTAATGATTCTGTTCGATTCAAAATCTATAAAAGTCTTTCTTCCTCTTATTTTGAAACTAACAGAAGGAAGCATTATGAATATAATGAACAAGCACTCCAATTAGCAGAAAAGAATAATATGCTCATGGATTTAGTTTATTGTTTGGACAATAGAGGGTATTATTTAAATAAGGAGCACAAATATGGAGAAGCATTAAAAAGCTATATACAAGCATTTGAAATTGCAGAAGACCCTCAAAACGAAAGCAAGACTTGGCAAAAGCTTAGCAAAAACCAGGCACACACCAATCGGCTAAACGCTTTAGCAGCCTTACACCACAGTATGGGCCACATTTACAGATCAACGAATGACCCTCAAAAGGCTATTCAAGAGTATAAAAACTGTAAAGTCTATCTTGAAATGAAAGAGACGACCGGTTTCAATACGGCCGACATGAATATTGGTAGAGTCTTCTATGATATTGGGATGCTGGATTCTGCGCTGGTCTATGAACTGGAGGCCGAGCAAGTTCACGCTAGCCGCAATCATAATGAATTCACCTGTTTTGTCAAAAAATATCTTGGCGATATCTATCTAAAAAAAGGCGCTTTTTCTTTGGCCAAAGAATATTATTATCAGGGGATAACATCTGCAAACGAAGAGAACAATTGGAGTGGCCTAATCAATCTTCAAATGGGTCTAGCCAATCTCTATCTTGCCCAATCGGAAAAAGATTCCTGCTTGTATTACGCACAAAAAGTATATAATGGATTTAATCAAATAAAAGGAAACCCTGGGAAGGATATCGATCAAGGCGTCGTTTATACCCTACTCTATCAAGCCTACCAACTCCGAAATCAACAGGATAGCACCTTTAAATACCTACAGCTGGCATTCTATGCGAATGATAGTATTAATCATGAGAAAATCAAGAATTTATCCAGTTATCAAAACCTGAGTTTTGATGAACAAGTACGGTTGCAAAAACTTGAAAAAGAAAAAATAAAGTTTGAGGCTAAAATCCGAACCTATGCATTATTGGCTGGTTTAAGCGTGTTTCTAATTATTACTTTAATACTTTTCCGAAACAACCGACAAAAGCAAAAATCAAATATTGTATTGCTCTCTACGCTTGAAGATCTGAAATCCACACAAGCACAGCTCATCAATTCTGAAAAAATGGCATCCCTTGGAGAGCTTACGGCAGGTATCGCTCATGAAATTCAGAACCCTTTAAACTTTGTCAACAACTTCTCGGAAGTGAGTAATGAACTAATCGTTGAAATGAGAGAAGAATTGGATAAAGGCGACATTGAAGAGGCGAAGTCCATCGCTACTGACATCGAACAAAATCTGCAAAAAATTAATCATCATGGAAAGCGGGCAGATGGTATAGTCAAAGGCATGCTGCAACACAGTCGAAGTGGAAGCGGAGAAATGGAGCTCACTGATATCAACGCCCTGGCCGATGAGTATCTGCGATTGGCCTACCATGGTCTGCGCGCTAAAGACCAATCCTTCAATGCAAAATTGAAAACCGATTTTGATGCATCCATTGGAAATATCAAGGTGGTTCAACAGGATATTGGAAGGGTGATACTCAATCTCATTACCAATGCTTTTTATGCCGTTTCTACCCCTAAATCCCCTAAAGGGGACTTGCCATATGAACCAACAGTAATAGTAAAAACAAAACTTATTAAGCCCCCTTCAGGGGGTTTGGGGGTAGAAATCTCCGTCACCGACAACGGCAACGGCATACCGCAGCACATTCTAGACAAAATATTCCAACCTTTCTTCACCACAAAGCCAGCTGGACAGGGAACAGGTTTAGGATTATCCTTATCTTACGATATCGTCAAGTCGCACGGTGGAACACTCACTGTTGAAAGCACTAAAGGCGAAGGCGCAATATTTACAATATCATTGCCAATAATATAAAGACACACTAAGGGAATACATAGATTTATAAACACCTTTAAACTCTAAATTTATGAAACTCTCAAAAAGCTTAATTCAAATTAGTGCCACAGCCTTAATAACCTCCTGCCTCTTTATAGGTTATCTGATGGCTTTTCCCAATTCAACTGGCATTTTTGCAGTAGGTTCCAGTGAAGATATCTCATGGGAACTCGCTACAAGTCTTCAATCCGAATATCTAGAATTCAAACCTCTTCGAGTGCTGTATACAGAAGGTGGAGAGGAAAAAAAAGAGGACCTGAGAGGTTTTGTTTTTAATGCCCTTCAACTGGATACAATTATAAACCTAAACAAAAGCGGTAAGACTCCAGATGAAGTATATTTTATGTTTGGGCAAAATGGCACGTTTAAGGAAGGGCTTCTTGGCATCCATAAAAGAGGAATTATTCAGCTTGTAGCCGTTGGTATGTTAAATAAAGATTTATTAATTACCACCACCCTCCCTGATACTAAAATATCAGTATATGACAAAGCAGATCCTTGTCCCCCAAATTGCCCGAAATAAAGTCAGGAAAACTGTATTCTTTCCGGACAATTCTTAATTGAAAATTGTCAAGAATAGCTTAATATTTATAGGGTTTTCAATCGAAGTTTGCCACCTTTACAGAACAACTTAAATGGCAATAGCAGATATTCTTTCGATCGGAAATACTGACAAATTCAATGTTTTCCAGATCAATCCGGCCCTTTAGAACATCACTTAGGTGTTTTATATGAGATTATACAGCAAGGCTTGGGTTACGACAAAGGATTATCATTATCTTACGATATCGTCAAATCACACGGCGGAGTACGCTCTGTTGAAAGCACCCTGGGCCAAGGCGCAATATTTATAATATCATTGCCAATAAATTGAAAATACACACGAAGAAAATACCGCGATTAAAACTATTTACTCACCCTTAAACACTTAATCATGAGTTTTTCACGAAGAGATATTAGATTAATAGTTACATCCTCTAGTATTACTGCCTCAGTCCTAGCTGTAGTATCCATAGCAATAATTGCAATTCTTTATTGGGGCTCAACCACTGTTCCCGGAACAGAAGCAAGCGAAAGAACTACATGGGATGCGACAAGAATACTACAGAGTGAATATTTGGCATTTAATCCATTAAAAGTAAAATATCCAAATGACAAAGGTGTCGATGTCATTGACAGCTTAAAAGGATTTGTTTTTAGTGCTGATCACCTTGATGAAATCATTCGTGGCAACTTCCATTACCCATCCGGATCAGGAAAAATGCCGGATGAGGTGCTTTTCCTGTTAGGCCAGGATGGTACTTTTGACGACAAAGAAGGCTCGAAATATGGCAATATGCGACTAACCGCAGTAGGTATGAAAGATAATGTAATTCTTAAAGGTGCAGCCAGTGGAACATTAGTTTCACTTTTTGACAAAGCAGATCCTTGTCCACCTAATTGTCCTGATTAAACGGCTTCATGC
Organism: Saprospiraceae bacterium; assembly: GCA_037968695.1. Taxonomy (GTDB): domain Bacteria; phylum Bacteroidota; class Bacteroidia; order Chitinophagales; family Saprospiraceae; genus Opimibacter. The sequence continues at coordinate 20,298 of JBBKWA010000074.1, read as the reverse complement.
ATGACTGCAGATATTTATGACGTTTTCTACTATTGCAGTTTATTGCTGTCCGCTGTTACAGGCTGCTATTTCTATAAAAAAATAGAAACGCCATACAAGTGGCTAACCATACTTTTGGTTTTTACGCTGGTGAGTGAGTTGATCGCTAAGTTTATTGCTTATGGTATGGGGCATCCCAATAGCATAGTATACCATATTTTCACACCGATAGAATACACGTTGTATGTTACTATCTTTCTTCATTTCATACAACAGAAAAAATGGAATAAGCTATTCTGGTTAAGTGCGGTCGCTTTATTGCTGTTTGAAATAGTCAATACGCTTTTCTTTCAATCTTTACAAGAGACCAATACCAATACAATGATTTTGGAAAGCTGCTTATTGGTTTGCTTATCCTTGCTTTTATTTTTAAAAATCAGGGAAACCCCTTCAAAGCGAAATATCCTAAAAGAAGGTATCTTTTGGTTTAATAGCGCCGTTATCTGTTATTATTCCTTCAATATCATCATTTGGGGATTCCATAATATGGAAGTGTATATGTTGGACAATCCGCCGCAATTTATCTATGATTTTAATATGATTCTGAGCGGCTTATTATATTTGACCTATCTGACGGCTATTTTCTTGAACACCAAAAAAAGCTCTGAAATCGCTTAACGCTATGGTATACCTAAACACCCTCCAATCGGCTGATGTCATTGTATTTGTTTTAGCGGGTTTGATGATCATCATCCTTCTATTTGGCTTTATCCTATATTTCCTATTTACGTATAGACACAAGCAGCGTGATTTTAACTTACTGCAAACCCAAAAGGATGAGATTGATAATCAAAAACAGCTACTGGAAACTACCTTACACGATTTGAAACTAACTCAAAAGCAACTTATCCAGTCTGAAAAAATGGCCTCTCTCGGCGAGCTTACCGCAGGCATCGCCCATGAAATACAAAACCCATTAAATTTTATCAACAACTTCTCAGATGTCAATAAGGAGTTGCTGACTGAAATGAACGATGAGCTCGATAACAATAATTTAGAAGAAGCTAAGGCTATTGCCAATGATATTATTGAAAACGAAGAAAAGATAAATCATCATGGAAAGCGAGCCGATGGGATCGTTAAAAGTATGTTACATCACAGCCGCAGCAGCAGTGGCGTAAAAGAGCCTACCAATATTAATATACTAGCTGACGAATACCTGCGACTCGCCTATCATGGCCTAAGAGCCAAAGACCAATCATTCAATGCTACTTTAAAAACAAACTTTGATGACTCCATTCCACAGATAGATATCGTTCCGCAAGAAATAGGCCGGGTCATCTTAAATTTAATCACGAATTCATTCTATTCAGTCTCTGCCAAGTCAAGAGTAGAGGGTTCAACATCTGGAGATGATAAATATAAACCTACTGTCACGATTACCACAAAGTATGTCAAACTCGATAATTCAGCCTTAAAAAAGAATCAATCCACCGTAAGAATATCCGTTCACGACAATGGGAATGGAGTCCCCAATTCAGCAATTGATAAAATATTTCAGCCCTTTTTCACCACCAAACCAACAGGAAAAGGTACGGGCCTTGGTCTATCCATGAGTTATGATATTATAAAGGCCCATGGAGGAGAATTTCAAGTGGAAACAAAAGAAGGAGAATATGCAGAATTTATAATTACTTTACCAACATAAACCCACAAAGATCATATGAAAGTCCTAGTTGTAGATGATGAAAGAGATGTACAGGTTCTCTTTGAACAACGATTCCGAAAAGAAATAAGGAATAATGAAATGGAATTTGCTTTTGCCTTTTCAGGAGAAGACGCCCTCGCCTACCTTAATTCGCATCTGCATGAAGCCGTACTTATTCTGTCCGATATCAATATGCCGGGGATGAGTGGCCTCGAACTGCTTGATCAAATTAAAAACAAATACAAAACACCACCTCCAAGGGTCATGATGATCACGGCCTATGGGGATAAAGAAAATTTTGAAACCGCCATGCGCTTAGGCGCGGATGACTTTCTAACCAAACCAGTTGAATTTCCTTTACTCAAGGAAAAACTAAAAGCAATATAACATGGCAAAGATTTTAGTGGTAGATGACGAAGCCGACCTGGAAACCCTGATTAAACAGAAGTTCCGTCGAAGAATTCGGGAAAACCAGTTCGAATTTGTATTTGCCAGTAATGGGGTTAATGCTTTAGAGAAAATCGCAGAACATCCGGATTTAGATATTATCCTCACGGACATCAATATGCCGGAAATGGATGGCCTTACATTGCTGACCAAACTCAATGAACAAAATTCTCTGCTAAAAACAGTCATTGTTTCTGCTTATGGCGATATGGAAAATATACGAACTGCCATGAACCGGGGTGCCTTCGATTTCATCACTAAGCCTATAAACTTTGAAGACCTGGAATTGACGATGGAAAAAACAATAAACCAGGTCAAACTCATGCGCAAAACAGTAGAGGCCATCAAGGAAAATAATATTCTCAAAATGTATGTCGATGAGACTGTACTGAAGTTTATGGGGAGTCGGGAATATGAAACTTCGCTGATGGCCAACGACATGATTGAAGCCACAGTCGTGTTCATTGATATTTGCAGCTTTACTAAAATTAGCGAAAATGCCCCTCCTGACACAGTGATCAAACTACTCAATAGCTACTTTGATGTGATGGTCAAAGAAATCATCGCACATGGTGGCTATGTGGATAAATTTATCGGTGATGCTATTATGGCTGTTTTTCGAAATGAATACCATCTTGATCGTGCGATCGAAGCCTGTCTGGCTGTCCGTAAACAGATCGAGGATTTACCTGAGTTTCATGAAAACACTGATTTCACGCCTAAAGTATCCATCGGCATCAATAGTGGAGAAATGATATCAGGAAATATCGGGTCATCCAGCCTCAGAAGGTTGGATTATACTGTTATAGGAGATGCTGTCAACACCGCCCAACGCCTCCAAACGATTGCTGGTCCGGGTCAAATTGCGATCAGCGAAGCAGCGTTTCAACAGGTCAAGGAGTCTTTTCAATGTAAGGAGATTGGCCAATTCAGCCTTAAAAACAAAATAAACCTGGCTGTAGTGTATGAAGTCCTTCAATAACGAGGTTTTCAATATTAATGCTGATCTTTAACAAGATAATCACAACACGCTGAATATCTATAAGTTATCATTCAAAATTCATTAAATAAGCCAATCCTCTTTCACGATTATTACTATTATATTTATAAGCGATACAAATACACTTTGCCTGTTAAAATGAGACACATCCTGCTTGCCGTACTATGTTTTCTACTGAATTTGGCTGTTACAGCACAGGAATCCTATGTTTTAAACTCTCCTGCACTTTCAGCACATATTCAAGCTGATATCAGTCCAAGCTTTTGCCATGAAGCAAATGGGGAGATTTTTATCAACACGGTTGCAACCCGTGAGCTTGCCTTTTCAATCGACGGCGGATCTTTTCAAAATGAGCATGTATTTTCCAACCTTAAGGCGGGTGGCTATATGCTTCTTATCCGGGACAACAATGATCAACTTGATTCACTTTATGTTAAAGTAGGTTCTGAAGATCTTTTAAGCATCACAGACATCTCCACCTCTCCTTCTACCTGCGGAGCACAGTCAGGAAAGTTATTGATAGAATGTAATGGAGGCAAAATGCCTATTTCTTACTCTTTAAATCACGGGTACCCGCAACAGGAAGAATATTATGGTGATTTAGATGCTGGCATTTATCATATCAGGGCAATTGATGCCACAGGATGCGCTATTGATACCACCGTAACGATTACGCAAACCGGATGCCCGGTCTTCATTCCAAATATCTTTTCACCGAATGGAGATGGTGTGAATGATTTCTTTCAAATACAAACAGCGGACGAACACAATGTGCTCATTACGCGATTCTTGATTTTTGATCGCTGGGGAAGTAAGGTCTATGAAAAATATGATTTACCTATCCATTCCAATGAAGGTTGGTGGGATGGCACATACAAGCGCTTTACCATGAACAAAGGGCTGTTTGCTTATTTCGTTGAAGTTGAATTTGAGAACGGCGCTAAGGAGACTTTCAGAGGTAATGTGACATTATTTAAATAGTGATCCAATCAACCTGGAAGCCCTACTTTAGTATTCTGGTTATCTCCGTTTTAAACCCCTTTACATTTTTGGTCAACTCTTTCTTTATTTTAGAATTGAGTACAAATACCCTAATCATCAAATGGAAAGGGGTTCGAAAAAACATTCCCAATATCATCACCAGCATCCAGATAAAAACGATCCACAAGGGCCAGCCTGCGATTAAACAAACACATGCGAATAGTATGGTTATTGCAGGAAATAGAACCATTGCAGCACCGACCGTCACAGGTGATTGAAATGTATTCTTTCTAATCTTGGAAAAGATCACTTTTCGCGTTAGCCTCCATACCCATCCTCCGGAAAGCAGCCAACAAGCCTTTAAGATCATAAGGAAAAATAGTACTATTCTATTCTTAAGGAAGAGATCGGGGAAATAAATGGCCTCCCCTAATCCTTGCTTATTTAAGCCAGCTCGATAAGACCGTATTAGCCCAAGGATACCAGGTAGTATTTCTGATTTATTAATGGCTTTGGCTATCGTGCCTAAATCCTCATGCACCCCATTACCCTTCTTTCTCAATAATCCCATTCGCCAATAAACCGAGGCCAGCACATCATAATCTGGTTCATTTGCACCTTCCTCCACTTCGATAATTAGAGGATGCAAAGAAGAAGACAATTTACTAGTAAAGCGATCAATGGCCTCACGATCTTCCCTGGTTGCTTTTTCCGTAACGAAAGCAGGACCAAATCGGACAACGACGTCCGTGCCAGGCATACGGGGGTCTGTAAAATTAACACCTACTGGAAGCACATTCAACTGCTCTCCTTCCTTCAAATAAGGCAAGGTTCCGAAAGCAAGATGCGCTGTACCGCGCTGAATGGGTCTCATCTTTTTTTCCAAAGTGGTTTTTGCCTCAGGAAAAATCAAAACAGCTTCACCAGTCGCTAATTTCTTGTACGTGAATTCAAAACTCGATGCATTCTTCCGTAGATTACTAATGCCATCTTTCTGGCGAAATATGGGTATTTGGTTGGTCCAGTTGAAAATAAATTGAAATTTGGGATTGAACATATCCCCTCTTACGAGGAAATGAAGCGGACGCTTGATGACGGTCCCCAAAATACTCGCCTCCATAAACGCACTTGGATGATTACTGGCAACAATGAGCGGTCCATTCGATGGCAGGTGCTCCAGTCCATAAACTATTGTTCGTCTGAAATACAACCTTAGAAAAATGGTTGCCCACCACTGTATAATCTGATATACCATAAAGAAATACGAACTTCGTGTTCAAGAGCACTAAGATATGTCAAACAAACTTCTGGTCATTATCGCAGGATCAACAGGTGTTGGAAAAACAGAAGTAGCTATTCATCTCGCCCGTCATTTCAAAACAGAAGTCCTGAGTGCCGATTCAAGACAGGTATACCGCGAAATGAATATTGGTGTTGGAAAACCAACCTCAGATCAGCTCACTGAAGTGCCACATCACTTTATTGGCCATATAAGCATTCACCAGCCTTATACTGCCGCTATGTTTGCCAAAGAAGCTCGTAGCACCCTCGAGGAGCTATTTAAAATACACGATATCGTCTTTCTTGCTGGTGGTACCGGCTTGTATATCAAAGCATTGACAGAAGGCCTGGATGAAATCCCCGATGTCCCTGCTACTATTTTCGAAAAATGGAAACTGCTGTGGGAGGAAAATGGTACTGATTATCTTTTATCCCATCTCCAGGAAAGGGACCCGGTATATTTTAAAAAGGTTGATCAATCCAACCATACCCGACTGATTCGCGCGCTTTCTGTATGCGACAGCACAGGTTTGCCCTACAGCTCCTTTCTAAGAAAAGAAAAAACCACCCTACCTTTTCACGTATTGCCGATTGCGCTTGACATGCCAAGAGACGTGTTATATGCCCGGATTGACAAAAGAGTGCTTCAGATGCTGGAGAGTGGGTGGGTAGAGGAAGCTAATGCCTTGTTACCTCTGAAAGACCTTCAAGCCCTACAGACAGTAGGCTATAAGGAGCTCTTTGCTCACCTGGCGGGTGAATCAAACTATGATAATACCATCTCAGCCATTCAGCAAGCGACAAGGCGATATGCCAAACGGCAATTAACATGGTTGCGCAACCAAGGGGAATGGCTTGCTTTCCATCCTTCTGCATTAAGCGAGATGATTGACATGATTGATCAAAAAAGAGTTTCGGAAGACAATTCATGAAACAAGCAAAATCTAAATGCGCTAACGATGTAACCAGGCACCCATAATAGCTGCAACAGAGGCTACATTAAGGCTTTCTGCACCTTGACTTCGATCTCCGGGAATCGATATCAGCGCTTTGACCTTTTGCTTTACGCTATCTGAAACACCTTTCGATTCATTACCAAGCACCAAAATACCTTCTGAAGGCGGCGAGATGGCATGGTAATTTTGGCCTTTCATATCACAAGCATATAAATCAATTTGGAGGGATTCGATGAGCAACTCAATATCGATTATGCAAACTTTCACTCGCAAGGCACTCCCCATGGAAGCCTGTATAACCTTATGATTGTATATATCAACACAATCAGGGGACATAAAAACCCAAGGCATACCAAACCAGTCCGCAATCCGAAGAATAGTGCCGAGATTTCCAGGATCGCGAATACCTTCGAGGTAGAATAATTTCTCACCTGATACATCGGAAGGCGGTTCATGCGTTTTAGGAATTCGGCAAAGCGCCAGCACACCTGGCGGGGTCGTCATTTGTGAAATCGCCTTCATTTGCTGAGGCGTGATGATACAAATTCGCTCCTCCCCAAGGGCATTAATTAGAATAGATTGATAATCAGTGCTGGAAACATATACACATTCAACTATATTTTGCTGCTCTGCAAGCAATTCTTTGCAAATTTTAGGCCCTTCAACTATGAATTTATCATACTTTAGCCTGTACTTTTTATGTTGAAGAGACTGAATCAGTTTGATCTGCGCCTTGGATAGTAGCTCCATTGTAGAATATTGTCGATTGGGACATCATATGCGTAGCGTTTGGTGGGTTAGCTGCCTATCGCTAATCTTCGCCCTATCGTCCTGCAATAGTAAAAAAAATCTCTCGGAGCATCAGTCATTTCTGACCTCCAACAAGATTCAGATCAAATCTGATAGTCCAATCCATAATAAACCAGATCTAAATGATGCGCTTCAATCACTTTATCGCCAGCGCCAAACAAAATACTCCTTGTTTTTTCCAAGGCATGTGTTTTATTACAAATACCAGGAAAAAAGAGCTAAAAATCCAAATGCCGAAGAATGGGATGAAGAGCGAATTATTAAAAACAGACCCATTTTATATGATTCTTTAAAGGCCGTTCAGACGCAAACAGACTTGGCGAAGTATCTTGCTTTTAGGGGATATCGATCCGCCCAGGTAACCTTCGCTTCAAAGACACATAATAAAAGGACGAAGGTCTTGTATACTGCTCATCTGGGGCCGCGAATAATTATTGATAGTGTTTTAATCATTGCTGAGGACACAACGCTGCAAAAAATAATTGATGCTAAGCACAAAAGTTCTTTCGTTCATGGTGTCAGTCCGCTTGACATTCAAATCTATAGCGAAGAAAAAGTAAAAATCGCAAGACTCCTTCAAAACGAAGGATATGCTACATTCGACGAAACTTATATTTTACCATTTGAGGTTGACACCAGTAATAATCGGGTTATCGCTACAATGCGATTGTCCAATCCATCAGACAGTACCTTCCATCAAAAATATCGCGTTGGCGAAGTAAATGTTTATCCTGATTACTCAACGGTAAACCAGGCGCCTCTTTACGACACCGTCATCAATCAAATCCGGTATTACGTCCCGAATAAAAACAAATTCACGTTAGAACCTGAAATGCTTGAACGGAACATTTTTGTCCGTCCCGGTGCCTACACCAATGCCGATCACCTTGAGCGGACTCGTAAAAACCTTGCGCGGATTGAACTGATAAAATTTGTTTCTCCGGCTGCCTTAATCGACACCATTCATTCTGACTTCCCTACTGTGGATTATTCTTTTTACCTGACCAGAAACAAGAAAATCAATTTTGATCTTAATGGTGAACTCACCTATTCAAATATCGCCTTAGCCTCCGCAAACACAAGATCACTTTTTGGGACATCCTTCAGCACGAACTATAGGGACAGAAATATATTTGGCAAGGCAGAAGTTTTAAATCTCAATATGGAACTGGGATTTGATTTCAACTTCTTTAATACTGAAAGTGCCGAAAAACCACCTTTCCTAAACAGTTTAAATACTGGTCTCGCCGGCAGCCTTTCCTTCCGAAGGTTTATGGATCCATTAAATATCTATCAGCTTTTAGGAAAATCTAAAAAGACCGACAAACCTAATACTGTGGCCCGGAAAATAAATAAATGGCTTCGCGAAGATGCATTCACCAGGATAGGCTTAGGGTTTGATTATGTCATTATAACTGACTTTTTTGAATACTATAACATCAATGCCAATCTAAGTTATGATGTACAACCTGATCCATTTAAAAAATTAAATATTTCTCGAATTGGTTTTGATTTGTATGTCCCAACAGCCAAACCAGCGTACCAACAAATCCTGGATCAAAATAAATTCCTTGCAGAAAGTTTCGGTAATCAGTTATACACGGGCTTTCTATTTCGAAACTATCTGTATGAGGTCAATTCAAAAGATAAAGCCAGATCTGGTCGATTCAAATTATTGCACAGTTTTGAACTATCGGGTCTTGAAATGTATGCCGTTAACTCGGTCGTTAATATCATCAATAACGACCATAAAGAAATTGTTTTAAATCCTAATGGTAGTCCCGATAAAACTGTTCAGTTTTCGCAATTTGCAAGAGGCGAAATTGACTTGCGATATTACTACAGACTGTCCAGAGAAACTACGTTTGCGGCCAAATTCGATATTGGTGTTGCCACACCTTTTGGACCTTACACCAAGCAAACACCCTATCCGAGACAGTTTTATGTAGGTGGACCTTTGAGCAACAGAGCATGGCAGATTAGAGAACTCGGCCCTGGAGGATATGAAGACACCACCACGATTAATCCAAACCTTCCATACTACCAAACCGGTGATTTCAAACTGGACTTATCTGCTGAACTCCGTTTCAAACTTTTCTGGTACTTCGACGGTGTTGTATTTCTTGATGCATCAAATGTATGGATTTTGAAAAATGACACCTCGAGAGTAGGGGCAAATTTAAGTTCAGATTTCATTAACCAGTTTGGCATTGGTTATGGCTATGGGATCCGACTTGATCTTGATTTCTTTATTCTCCGCCTTGATCTTGGCTACAAATTGCACAGCCCTTTTCCTGTCAATGGTTCGAGATGGTTGCGTCAGCGATTCCCTAAAGGGTCCGTCCCCCAAATAGCGATAGGTCTTCCCTTCTAAGCATGGTGATTTTACTTATCACCGGGATTATACAAACTACATAATGGGCATGCGTCCTTCTTATGACCGCGTGCAGGACAGTATTCTCTTCCGTAGAAAATAATCTGCAGATGAAGTTTATTCCAGGATTGCTCAGGAAAAATATTTTTTAGATCGCGCTCAGTTTGGACGACATTTTTACCACTACTCAATCCCCAGCGATACGCCAGACGATGGATATGCGTATCTACTGGAAAAGCAGGCACACCAAATGCCTGCGCCATCACAACGGAAGCAGTTTTATGACCAACCCCAGGAAGCGCTTCCAATGCCTCAAACGTATTGGGCACTTCACCATTATGCCGTTCCAACAATAATCCGGACATCGCATGAATGTTTTTTGATTTAGTAGGTGACAATCCACATGGTCTAATGATCGAACGAATCGTATCGACCTTAAGCTTAACCATGGATTTAGGATCATTGGCTTTAGCAAATAAAAGAGGCGTTATTTGATTTACTCTGGCGTCTGTACATTGGGCAGATAACATGACTGCGACAAGCAACGTATATGGATCCGCATGATCTAATGGAATAGGAACTTCGGGGTACAGTTCTTCCAGAACCGAAATAATTTTAATGGCCTTGATTTTTTTCGAAACGCGCGCCATTGTTTATTATAAATTTGAAAGGAAGGTCATGGTATCCACGCCATCAGCATATTGATTGAGCTTTGGAAGCTGGCTCGTACCAAACGCAATATGATCCCAACCCGCCAAAGGGGACACACTGACCACACACTGGATCTGATCTCTTACTGATTCGAGTGTATCCAGAAGCCCTGATGGCGAAGTATAATAGCTGTAATGCAAACTGCCAATTCGGGAAGCAATCGCATCGTCTTCTTTTAATATTAAAGACCCAAGATTAAGATGTGGTATACTGTTGATAATGTACAAAGCGAAATTATACTCCAGATTGTTTTTAAACTTATGATGATGACTTAAATAATCCCAGTTCAAAACAATATCATTCCATTGGCTGAAATCATATCCTTGCGGCACATATACTTTAGATACATTTCTGCACCCCAAACCAAAATATTGAAAAATGTCTTTTGACAAATTCAATAATTCTTCTTGGCTTTCATCACCGGTGAGCACCGCTACACCATTTCGATTGCGACGGAGAATATGAGGATACGCCTTAAAGTAAAAGTCAAAGTATCTCGAACTGTTGTTACTGCCTGTCGCTATAACAGCATCAAAGTCTTCCAAACGCTCTATATACGTAATGGACGACGACAATTCAGGGCATACCTCAATCCATTGTGCTATAAACCAGGGTAGCAGATGTGTATCTTTATCACTAAGCTTTACGACTACTTGATGACCGCTCATGAGTATGCAAAACAAATCGTGAAATCCAACCAGTGGCAAATTACCTGCCATGATCACAGCTACTTTCTTTGGTGGTCCCGAAGCAGGTTGATACAACGCTAACCAGCTTCGACAATCTTCTTCATTGAGAAAATTATCAACTATAGAATCCAAAGCCAGTTTAACGAACTCATTGGTAAACCAGGGGTTTGAAGCAGCTGCTTTTTGGGACACTTCTTCGAATGTTGGTCCTTCTTCTAACAAACGTGCGCGCAGGATGGGCAATGATTTTATGAGATTTTCTCTATCCACCATTAGCCAAGGTTATCTTTTTTATGAAGTACATAGGCTCGCCATTTATTTAGCACATCCGTCATGTCCTCTGGTAATTCCGATTCGAAGAACATCTTTTCACCTGTACTCGGATGTATGAAGCCAAGCGTACGGGCATGGAGCGCTTGCCGGCTACAGATCTTAAAACAATTATCGACGTATTGTTTGTATTTAGTAAAAACGGTTCCCTTCATAATGCGATCTCCTCCATATCGAGAATCACTAAAAACAGGATGCCCCTTATGTTTCATGTGCACTCTGATCTGGTGTGTCCTACCTGTTTCCAGAATGCACTTCACCAGACTCACGTAATACAAATCTTCAAGCGTTTCGTAATGGGTGATTGATTCTTTTCCTTCTTCACCATCTTCAAATACTGACATCATCTGCCGGTGGCGTGGATCTCTTCCAATATTCCCTTCAATCGTTCCGGATGGTGGATCCGGTGCTCCCCATACAATGGCGTTGTATTCCCGGGCGATACTATGGTCAAAAAATTGTTTCGCCAAATGAGTCATGGCAAAATCATTTTTGGCAATAAGCATTAAGCCAGAAGTATCTTTATCAATACGATGGACCAGACCCGGCCTATCAGATGAATTACCTTTCATGATAGGCATATCTGAATTTTGCATGTGCCAGACCAAAGCATTCACTAAGGTCCCACTAGGATTACCTACACCCGGGTGAACGACCAGGCCTGCAGGCTTATGAATTATCATGATATCATTATCCTCATATCGAATATCCAGTGGAATATTCTCAGGCACAACACCTTCCCCCAGACTTGGGGGTTTAGGCAACATAATCGTGATAGTTTGGGAAGGTTTTAGAATGAAATTCGGTTTGACCTCCAGATCATCTACCTTGACGGATCCGGCGCGAATGCCATTTTGGATTTTATTTCTCGAAACTCCCTCGAGCTGCATTTGAATATACTTATCGATCCGAACAGGATTGAGTCCTCCGGGTGTGATAAAGCGGTAATGCTCATACATCCCTTCATCGCCATCATTTTCATTTTCATTTTCCAGATCTTCTACCATACCACAAAAGTAACAGAAAGCTGCCAGCTTCCAATTAAAACAAATAACTCACACCTGCAGAGACCTTTAACCAACTCCCTGAAGCGGTGTGCTCTTCGAAATAATTGATAGGAAACCCTGATGTACCTGCATTAGCTTCATCCAGTGACATAAAGGTCGCACTGGGATTAGCGACAAAACCTATTCTGATATCACCCCGCACATACCAAATCTTAGGGACAATATGTATTCCGAAATCAATGCCATAAGAAAGCGCAGTATCCTTTGATTCTGATATACGATCTATATTTTCTTCAGAATCACGGTCTGTCAAAATAGAAGAAGTTTGGAATATGGCCATCCCAACCCGACCCTGAATATAGGGTTGCAAGAGCCAGTTGATTTCAGGATAAAATCCTGCTGTAAGCCCAAATTCAAGTCGACGTGTATTCGCCTTTTCACGGATGTTTACATCCCCATCAGGCCCGTTGTAGGTATATCTCAAAACATATTTACTCAATAACGTTTCGCCAAAATATAGTCCACCCATAAATGGTTTGTTGTATTGCAAACGATACTGGGCTTCGACATGATAACCCCATTGTGCATCATCCAGAAACATACTGATAGGCGACTGCGGAATAAAATAGGTCCCGTGCATGCTTACCATCCAACGCGGCAGTGCCTTAATGACATGTTGTGCATGACTGGTCACTGGTGTCATTGAAATAATAAACATGATCGCACCAATACCTGGTAGCAACTTCAACCAATGCCGTCCAATAGAAATATTCAATTTAGTTTAATTGCGCTATACTCTTTTTAAGTTGCTCAATTTTCAAAAGACCATCCGCTTTCTTTTGCCTTTCTTTCTCAACAACATCAGGATGGGCATTGGCAACAAATTTTTCATTTCCTAGCTTTTTATCGACGCTCTTCACGAATCCTTCATAGTATGTAATCTCTTCTTCCATTTTCTTGATTTCTGCTTCCTTATCCACACTAATGGACAAAGCTGCATAATACTGGTACTTGCCCGCAAGAAATGAAACGCCAGTTCCTTCACCTTCATTACATTCTGCATTCGCCAATTTCTTCAAAACAAACTTTGCCCCGGGTGTATTCCATAGTTTAATCAGTTCCGGATCAGAAGGATAGACGAGATACATTACTTCTTTAGGCGAAAGTTGATGTTGGTTTCTCAATTCAAGCACAGACGTTTTTACATCAAGTACATGGTTAAACAATCCAGTAACATCTTTATCTGCAGACCCTAAATGGTTGGGGAGTAATGCTATCATACAATCATCACCTGCTGTTCTGTCTCTAAGTTTGTGCCATATTTCTTCAGTAATAAATGGCATGTAGGGGTGTAACAATTTGCAAATATCTTCAAAGACCTCCTGGGTAGCTTCATAACTTTTCTGGTCAGAGGCTTCACCATAGGTCGGTTTAATCACTTCCAGAAAAATACTACAGAAGTCATTCCAGACAAACGAATAAAGTGTCGTTATGCCTTCCGACAATCTGAACTGCTTGTAATCACTTCGAAGCTGTGTATCTACTTCTGCCATTCTGGATTTAATCCAGCGAATCGCCAACGCACGTCCCTCATCATGTGCCAAACGGGTATCCACTTCCCAGGACGTGACCAACCTAAGCGCATTCCAAACTTTATTACAAAAGTTTCGACCAAGTTCACATAGTTTTTCATCAAACAGAATGTCACCCCCTGCCGGCGCTGAGGCCATAATGCCATAGCGAACCCCGTCAGCACCAAATTGCTCAATGAGTCCCAAGGCATCAGGACTATTTCCCAATTGCTTACTCATCTTACGGCGTTGCTGATCACGCACCATTCCAGTGAAATAAACTGACTGAAATGGCTTCTCCCCTTTCCATTCATAACCAGCCATGATCATTCTTGCAACCCAAAGGAAGATAATATCCCAACCTGTGACCAGCACATTTGATGGATAATAATAATCCAACTCCTTTTTATCGCGAAAGCCATTAAACACACTTATCGGCCAAAGCCATGATGAAAACCACGTGTCCAGTACATCCTCATCTTGTTGTAAATCTGCAAGGGTCAAATCTGTGCGCCCGGTAATTTTTTTAGCTTCCTCCAAAGCTTCCAATGCAGTATGTGCTACAAACACCGGCTCATCCGCGTCTGTACTTAACGCTTTTGAAGATTCATTTTTAAGATACCATGCAGGAATCTGGTGGCCCCACCATAATTGCCTCGAAATACACCAGTCGCGGATATTCGTCATCCAGTGCCGATAGGTATTCTTCAAATTTTCAGGATAGAATTCAATTTCATTCTCCATCACCGCGACAAGTGCAGGATCTGCCAGTGCCTTTGTATCAACAAACCACTGAAGCGATAATCTCGGTTCAACGATCACACGTGTTCGCTCGGAGCGACCTACATTATGAATCAAATCCTCCGTACCTACTAAATAACCTGCTTCTTCCAAAGCAGCAACCATCTTTTTCCTGGCCTTATCTCTGTCCAGTCCAACAAAAAGTTGAGCGGCAGGACTCATTGTGCCATCCGGGTTGAGTACATCGATGACTTCCAGGGCATGTCTCTTACCTATTTCATAATCATTAATATCATGTGCCGGAGTAACCTTTAAAGCGCCAGTTCCAAATTCGATATCGACGTAACTATCAGCAATTATTGGAATTTCTCTTTCAATTAAAGGCACCTGCACTTTCTTCCCTTGTAAGGCTGTGTATCGCTTATCATCCGGATGCACAGCTATGGCGGTATCCCCAAGTATAGTTTCAGGCCTTGTAGTAGCAATAGTGATCCATTGATCCTTCGTCCCGACAACTTTATATTTCACTTTAAAAAGGATCGCCTTTTCCTCTTCATAAATGACTTCCTCATTTGACAAAACAGTTTGAGCAGAAGGATCCCAGTTCACCATGCGTTTGCCTCGGTACAATCGCCCTTTTTTATGTAGATCGACGAAAATTGAAATGACCGCATCTGAACGAATTTCATCCATCGTAAATGCTGATCGCTCCCAATCACATGAAGCCCCTAATTTTTGCAATTGATTAAAGATGATTCCCCCATATTTTTCCTTCCATGCCCAGGCATGAGCAAGAAACTCCTCACGGGTGAGGTCAGATTTTTTGATGCCTTGTTCCCTCAGGAGAGCAACAACCTTTGCTTCGGTAGCTATAGACGCATGATCCATCCCCGGCACCCAACAAGCATTCTTTCCTTCCTGCCGCGCCCTTCTGATTAAAGTATCTTGAATCGTATTGTTCAGAATATGGCCCATATGGAGCTGGCCTGTTACATTCGGAGGTGGTATCAGGATCGTAAAGGGCTCTCGTTCATCAGGTGTAGAACGAAAATAGCCCGCATTCATCCAATGCTTATACCATGTATCTTCAATTTCTCCAGGAACGTACCGTTTGGATAATTCTTCCATATGCAACAACTATTATTTATTTATTGGCGCAAAGATAATGGACGCAGGGATAGTTCAAAGGTGAATACAAACAGTAATAAGATCTAAATGATGCTGAAAGAGCGCCTTAGATAGGAGCGCCTATTTCAAAAACGAAATTATGAATGCTGATAGTGGTCTTAAACCTCCTGAAACGGATGGCGCGGAACCCACTCCAGATCAGGCTTAAAAAAGTTATATGCCTTGGGAATCAACCAGTTGAGGCCTCTTTTAGGATGACGCATATAAGCCCACATCTCTACCCCTTCTGCACCTACTGAGCTTTTTATCTCTGTTGCTGTCCTTGATAGCTGCAATTGCCTGAAACCTTTTGCGGAAGCCATATCGATCATGGTGAGCAGCATATTGAGATAAAGCTTGTATTTATGGTTGACTTCCGGATCATACCCCAAAAAGTGGGCATCGAGAATATCACCGTCTTCGAATACGGTAAAGAAGGAAATCACCTCTCCTTGATCTTTATACACCCAAAGCCTGAACTTATCGCCCAAAGACCGCTTTAATTGTGAAAAATAGCCTTTGGATAATATGAAAAGATTAAATCCTACATCTTCAACAACCTTTAAGTATAGTTCGTGAATATGATCTTCGATTGCTTCAATTTCCTCCGCATTGAGCTCGATACGCTCCAGTTTCTCAGCAACTTTAAGCGCCTTCTTTGATCTGACACGGTATTTCGATTTCAATGAATCCAGGTATCCGCTCAAATTGCCCCACGAAGCTGGTATATCCATGATCATACTAGGTTGCGTATCGATCTTGTGGTATTTAAGACAATGCGGTGAGTTGGGAATATCTTCAAAAATGTCATGGTAGAAATCCTTGACAAACACAAGCCCTATTTTCTTAAACTCCTTGAGGGTTAGCATCCAGTCTATTGACCCCATCATCAATTCAGTCTGAAGCCGGTTTGAAATACCAGGTTGAAAGCAAAACCCATAATCTCCTGTTACCAAGGTGTTTCCAAGACACAATACGCTTAAATTAATCAGTGAAGCAGCCTTATATCTTGCGGCACGGGCGATATTTCCGTTGATTTGATTCTTAAGGCTATCACCGGGATTAAAATCTTTGATTTGAAAACTTAGTAAGCCGATTAATTTCCCCTCGTATTCCAATCGGACGTACCAGAAGGACATTTGCCCGGGAGGAGTCGCCTCCAGTACCGAATGATATGCTTTCTGCTGAAATATACTATCACATCCCATATCCGTAAAAAGCGCATCATGGCATGATTCAAACAGGATGGCCTGATAGACTTTCCCATCAACATTGAGCATAATTGACTGATGAGCGACTTCGTTTGGCGTGATATTCTCCATTTTCAGTGAAATAACAAAACTATCTCCCTTTTGTTAAAGAACTTAGAAGAGTATTTAATATTATCGATTAATGGCACTTTAAACCCTCCATTCCTTATATGCAGCCCTTGATCCAATTGCTATTTTTCCATAATAACCTACTACGATAAAATGGTCAATCTTACCTATATAAGTGATAAAACATTGTGATATTAACTTGATCCGCCATAAGTTTGTTTACCAAGCAAAATCTACATCCAAAATATAGCTACCTCCCTGAATTCTTTGCTAAGCATGATGTGCAACTAATTTGTTCCCTCCCCCATTTCAACAAACTAAGGACAGATGCACAACGAGGGGATGGAGTTTTTGATGATAGTATTCGCGCACTCCAATTGCTCAATGACAAAGGGTATGGTGCAGAAGGTTCTAATCTCAAATTAGATTTGGTGCATAATCCATCCGGTGCTTTTCTTCCTGCTGATCAATCCGTTCTTGAACTTGATTTCAAACGGCAACTGAAAAGAAAATACGGCATTGTGTTTAATAATCTTTATGTAATTACCAACCTCCCCATAAGTAGCTTCCTTGATTATCTGATTGAATCGGGCAATTACGAAGAGTACATGCAGTCTCTTGTCGATGCGTTCAATCCTGACGCAATCCATAATCTAATGTGTAGAAACATGCTCCGTGTAAGCTGGGATGGATATCTCTATGATTGTGACTTCAATCAAATGCTCGATCTAAAAGTCAACGCGAAAAGCAACCATATTTTTGACTTCAATGTTGATCAATTATTAGAACGAGATATCGTCGTCAACCAGCATTGTTATGGATGTACTGCGGGGGCGGGTTCCAGTTGTGGAGGTGCACTGGTTTAAGAAATTTTACGCTATTAATCGACAATTCTGTGCTCTCTATTTTATCCCCGCCACTCGAATCATCGTATCCTCTACCTGCTGGACTAACTCGGTAAAATGTGCTTCCCTTTTTGTATCTCTGTTTCGTTTGAGTGGGAGATCAATATCAATGTGCTCAATGATATTCGAAGGTTGTGACTTCATAATATAAATATCATCCGCCAGATAAACCGCTTCGTCAATATCATGCGTCACGAATAATATCGTCGAATGAAACCGATGCCACAGGTTAATAATCAAATCCTGCATTTGAAATCTGGTTTTTATATCTAAGGCACCAAAAGGTTCGTCCATCAATATAATCTGGGGATTCGCAATGATACTTCTCGCTATGGCTACACGCTGGAGTTGGCCACCGGAAAGCGCAGGATACTGTGCGTACTTTTTCTCATGCCCTGCCAATCCAACTAATTCAATCAAGTCCATGGCCCGCTCATATCTTTCCTTCTTTCCAATTCCCTGAAATTTTAATCCCAGAGCTACATTGTCAAGCACTGTCATCCAGGGCAATGAAGAGTATTGTTGAAAGACCATGCTTACGCGATCTTTATCACTAACAGGTTGACCATTGATCAGCACCTGACCTTCTGTAGGTGTTTGTAGCCCGGCGATGTAACGCAACAAGGTCGACTTACCACTCCCTGACATCCCGAGTAGAACAATAAACTGCCCCTGATCCGGCTTGTCTTCTATAAGCAATTGGAGGTCTTTAATGATCCATGTCTCTCCCCCATCATAGGACTGACCAATATCTTTCAACTCAATGATATTGTTTCTGGCCGCCATATCTTCAAACCTCACATTCATTTCGTTTCGGATTTTGCTTCCAAGGATTTCATCGCTAACGTGTCAATACGTTTAGCATACCACTTCCATGCGAGATAAAACACAATCAGGATCACCAGTAAGTACACCACATTGACGCTTTGTCCAAAAACATAACTAAGCGGGTGGATAGATCCCATGAATGGGAAAAACTCCTGAATAGAAAAAACAATAAGTAATCCCAATGAAATCCATCCGAGCGCAGACAAGGCATACGCCTTGAGTATAGGAAGCACACCCTCCCGATCAATCTTCGATGATTTCAATGAAGCTCTCGCCTGGTACTTATGTGGAAACAATTCTTTATCCAGTCGGATAAATATTTTATCCTGAAGGACTCCTATTAACATAATAATGATGAGCAAGGCAAACATCTTATCCGACCGCACCTGTCTCAATCCAGCTGAATAAATCAAGCTCCCAAGTCCTCCCTGACTTGAATTGATCGATTCAGCAACAATAATATACGTCCAGGAAATAGCAGTCAATACTCTTATATCATCAGACAACCTGGAGACCACACTTGGGAAATAAACAGACTTTAACCGCTGCCATCCGGTCGCTCCTAATGTGTGTACTGTTTTAAGATAGACATCATCTACTTCATCGATCCGCTGTATCATAATGGGCAGTAAATAGATAACAATACCAAAGGCCAAAAAATGAATCTTCATATCCGTCCCAATCCCAAACCAAACGATAAAAAGGCCGGTCAAAGCAGTCAGCGGCACATAGCGCAAGGCATCTACTTGCTGTTGAAAACCCCAACGTGAATACCTCACCAAACCAATTAAAAAACCAAGCGGAATGGTGATGGCAATAGCTTCTACATAGCCCGATAGGTTTAGCCCAATACTAAACCCTATATTTCTAATCAAATTGTTTTCAATAAGCATTTCCGGAAAGGCCTTCAAAACACTCAAAGGGGAAGGCAATATGACAGGACTTAAGATCGGTGGAGCTCCCGAAGTCAATAGGATCCAAACCAATAGAACCATTCCAAAACCAAGCACCCCAAACAACAACTTTTGGGAAAATGTGCCTTCAGATGCTTCTCCAATAAATTTCATTTGCCACTGCCTTAAAAGAAGCTAAATTTTAGTCTGCAACAACTTGGAAATCCGTACGGCGATTTCTGGCCTTACAATCTTCATTTTGATTTTGTTCGCATCCAGAGACTGGTTTATCAGGGCCATTTCCGATGATAATAAATCGATTTTTATCAATCAGATATTCTGAGGAAAGGTAGTCTGCAACAGCTTGCGCGCGCTTCTTTGACAAATCCATATTCATTGCCTTTCCGCCAACATTATCCGTATTTCCTTCAATTCGGATTCTTGCATTTGCAAATGACTTAGCAACATCCGAAAACTGTAAATCGATAATCGTTTTAGCATTGGCATCTAATTGAAACTTTCCTGTCGAAAAACTTATGCTTACTGGTTTAGTCGCAATGGCCGGAGCGGATTTAGCTTCTGCACTTGGCGGTGTAAATGT
>JBBKWA010000073.1:0-2571 GCA_037968695.1 Saprospiraceae bacterium | reverse complement strand
GAAATGGAACGTATTTCCACTAATTGTTGAATGTTTTGTAATGCCAACTCAATGGGAGTAGTAATAAATTGCTCAATTTCCTGTGTAGCCAGTGTTGGCGATAAAGTAATGACTTGTACCTGATTGTTTGTAATGTCAGGTACGGCATCTATAGGTATCTGCCGCAAGGAGAATAAGCCCCAAACGATAAGGGCTGCTACTAATAGCCCTATCACAAACTTATTCTGAATCGAATAAGCGATAATCTTATCAAACATATTGAATTAAAGTTTTGTTAAACCAATAAAAATGAGGTGGGCAGGCATAGGTGTCCTGCAAAAACAGTTTAACTAAACCTTGGCGGCTGCCAAATAGATGGATTGAAAGAAAGGGAAATTTCGTTGTGGAAGCAAGTAGGCCTTGAGTTTGGAAAAGGCGTTGGTGTTTTTAATCGGAAAGGTAATTTTGTGGGTGCATCTAAAGCAGACGAACAACAACTACAAATGCAAAAAGGGGAACAAAGGTCATCACCACAATCATTAGAATGTTGGTCATGGTCAGAATCAATGTAATGTTCTACATCAACAATATGGTTAAACAATACCACAAGACCACCACCACCATCCCCGCACGGAACAAGCGACAATGTGATCATATAAATAGTCAATATGTTAATTGCAAAATTCATACGACACAAAGGTAATCATAAAAATCTTGAAAGTAATTACATGCTAAGTTTAAGCCTTTTTGTTTTCAAAATGATTTTTATTGAGAACGAGCTTAAGTTCTATCTTTTCATCATAGCAACATATTATTTTATTTGTAATGTGTTCTTCTTCAAAAATGAATCCAACGTTTCTTTTGTTTTGCTCTAAATATAATATCAAATAATGCCATAAGAAATTACAACTCAATTTTATGATGTCCAGATGAAAATTCAAAACTGCTATCTGGAAAAGGCGTTATTTCAAAATAGCCAACTGTCGGTGCTTTCTCGTTACCAACCAGGACGGTCCCTCTCATATCCACCTGTAAATTGTAAAATCGTATGTTTTCGCCATCCTCAACAACCGTATAATATCCTTTGGCAAACCAACGCATCTTTTCGGCCGCTATGGGATTAATTTTATCCAATAGATGTTCGTTTATTGGAAAATATTCAAAAGGAAGTTCGTCATCATGCAGAATAGAATATTTATGCATATACAGCCCATCATCGGTTTTTGCTACGCCTTACCAATTAATATTAGCGATGCCAACAGGCATAGTAAGCAATGAATTGTAACTGATGTTTTGTTTTGCCAATTCATTTTTAAAATGTTCCGCTACGTGATTTTTCACACCTAATGTACCGAACAAATAAACGGTGCTTATTGCAATTCCAATGTAATTAAATACAGCTCTGTTTGGTTTGTTTTTAAAAAGATACAGACAGCAAATCAATCCAATTAAAAGTGGAATGGTATAAACAGGATCAACTATATTGATACTATCAAAACCGATTCGAGCATCAGAAAATGGTAAAAATAATTGAGTGCCGTATGCCGTAAAAGCATCCAGGAGCATGTGGGTAAACAATGCTAAGCAAGCAAATATCCAAAGTCTTTGATAGCCTATTTGTTTAGTCCATTTAATTCGCTGTAAAGCATAAGCAATTAAAAATGCGCCAAGCATACTAAACACAATGGAATGACTAAACCCCCGGTGGATAGAGAGCATTTCAAACTTGTCGTAGAGCAGATATAAAGCAACATCGAGGTCAGGAACCGTTGCAATGATGGCCCCCAGAACAGCCCCTTTGCCGCCAATTTTTTTGCCTAAAACAGCTTCACCAATTGCAGCCCCTAAAGCCGCTTGCGTTACACTATCCATTATTTTTTATAATTCTATTTCCCTGAATTTCTCCATTTGAATATTGCGGGAATCACGGCCAAATTCAAAAACGTAGAACTTATCAACCCGCCTAAAATCACTATTGCCATCGGGCTTTGAATTTCATTTCCTGCCTGTCCACCTGCTATTGCTAATGGAATCAATGCTAAACCAGTTGTCAAGGCGGTCATTAATATGGGATTCAATCGGTCGAGTGATCCTTCAATAATGGTATCCCGAATATTAAGCCCTTCTTCCTGAAGTACCTGATATCGGCTAACTAACAAAATTCCATTTCGAGCTGCGATACCAAACAAACTGATAAACCCTATCGTTGAAGCGATAGAAACAATTCCAGAAGTGAAGTACACGATAAACACACCGCCAATTAAAGCCAAGGGCAAGTTTATCAATACAATCGCTGCTAATCCGAGATTGTTAAACTCCATATAAAGTAAAAGAAAAATGAGTAAAATTGCTCCAATAGAAGTTATTAATAACATTCGGGTAGCACGTTCTTCGCTTTCAAATTGTCCTCCATATTCTACCCGATATCCTTCTGGTAAAGAAATGTTGTCATCCACAGACGTTCGTATCTCATTGACGACACTTCGCAAATCTCTTCCTGCCACATTAGCGGAAACGACAATTTTGCGTTGCACGTTTTCTCGATTTACAGAATTTGGATTACCCGTTACATCAACTGTAGCGACATAATGT
>JBBKWA010000072.1:0-5630 GCA_037968695.1 Saprospiraceae bacterium | reverse complement strand
TCTACCGCTGCTTCCTGTGGTATTGATGACGGAACAGCTTCCGTCCAGGTTGATCCTCCAGGTACCTATACTTATCTCTGGTCCAATGGAGAAATGGGCGAGCAAATTTCAGGCGTTAGTCCGGGAAAGTATAGCGTTACAGTCAGTGTATCTGGTAGTGAATGTTCATTGTCCGAAAGCGTAATAATAGAAATGTCAGTACCAGAATTTTCAATTTCTGTTTCATCCTCCCCTGCTTCATGTGGCACGGATGATGGCACTGCGACCGTAGAGGTCGATCCTGCAGGCACCTATACTTATCTGTGGTCCAATGGAGAAATGGGCGAGCTTATTTCAGGTGTTAGTTCAGGAACGTATAATGTTACAGTGACTGCCCCGGGTTCAAACTGTTCTGTGTCCGGGACGGTGACTGTAGAAGAAGGACAGCCTGCTTTCGAGATAAATGCCGAGACGTTCCCAAGTGAATGTGGAAAGTCAACTGGCGTCGTGATGCTTAGTGTTATTCCAGAAGGCGCTTACACATTCCAATGGTCAAACGGGGGAAGTAGCTCAGAGCAAAACGATTTAAGTGCGGGAACATATCAGGTGACAGTGACTTTGGATGGCACCTTATGTACGAAAGAATTTTCCGTTACGATTGATGAGTTGCCTCCCACGATGATGCTGACGTTTAATAGTTCACCTTCTGGATGTGGTATTTCAAATGGCTCTGCAACAGTTGTAGTAAATCCACCTGGAGCCTATGACTTTGTATGGTCGAATGGATCGATGAGTTCAGAATTATTGGATGTGCCCTCAGGGAGCTATACCGTTACAGTTTCGATTGCAGGCACCATGTGTAGTCTTACGGGTACGGTAGACGTAGGCCAGACAGGAGGAGGATTTACAGCAACCTTTACGACACAAAAAGCAGATTGTGATTTAGCCAATGGTTCAGCATTGATAACCGTTGACCCACCGGGAGCGTATACCTATTTGTGGTCTAATCAACAAACGGAATCATCCCTGAATGAAGTGGCATCAGGATCATATACGGTGACCGTTACAGACAGTAATGCTTGCACAGAAGTCTTTTCAGTACTGATTGGAGAAAACCCCGCAGAGTACATAACGATCAACGGCACATCACCGGCAAATTGTATAGAAAGTGGAGAGATCTCCTTTACCTTAAGTACACCAGGTTCGGGCCCACTAGAGGTTGTTATCGAAGGACCCATGGGCACATCAAACCTGATTTTAGATCCCGGCAGTTATATGTTGTCGACATTAATAAATGTTAGTGCCGGAGATTACATCATCACCGTTTATGATCAATCTATAGGGGATCAATGTACGGACATGGGGACGGCTATCGTCATCGATAATACACCGATGCTGGAAGCCAATGATGATTTTTTTATTACGCCCGGTGGCACCCCATTATCAGCTAACGTTTTGGGTAATGATGCCGGTCTCAATATTGAAATGACAGTCATTTCGAATGAGTTTGGAGGGATGGTCATCTTTGATTCATTTGGTGATTTCACGTTTACGCCGGATCCGGGATTTAGTGGAGATGCTTCTTTCAGCTATACAATAACGGATGCTTGTGAAAATGTCACCTCAGCTGTAGTCATCATTTTTGTTGAAAAAGCAACGTGTGAATTTGATGTAGACTTTACAACCACTTCAGCATCATGTGGTCTTGAAGATGGAAGCATTACAGCCGAGGTACTTGAACCTGGTACCTATGTATATGAATGGAGTAATGGTGATTCCGGACAAACGATTTCAGATGTGGGAGCAGGCACCTATTCGGTGACCATCATGGATGTAAATCTAGGGTGTGGATTGGTTTTCGCTGTTGAACTGGATGAGAATCCCGCGGAATACATTGAGGATATTGTTGTTACGCAACCAGCATGTGGTGAGCCGGGGGAGATTGAATTTACGGCATTCACAAGTAGCCAGAATCAATTAATCCTATCTATACTTCATCCGAATGGATCGGATGTATTTTTTATTGATCCTGGCGTCGTTCTGATCTCCGATTATATTCCTGTTGCGCCGGGTGAATATACTATTGAAGTTTCAGATGCAGGTGCGGGCCCGGAATGTTTTCAGAGCTTCGATGTGACATTGGATGCAGCACCTCAAATTGAGATATTTGTTGAAGCCGTTTTTCCGCCTACGGAACCCACATCGATGGATGGTTCTGCAATCATTATAATTTCTGTTCCGGGGACGCCACCATATACGGTGTTGCTGAATGGAAGTCCCGTTTTAGTCACTTCGGAAGAGGTATTCACTATTGAAGACTTAGATGTTGGAGAGTATCTTGTACAGGTAGTAGATGCTACGGGTTGTACTTCAAATGAGGTCATCGTGATCATTCCGTTTCCTGATGAAATACTTTCGTTTGGAACAAGCGTTATCTACCTTGCTTCAGATCAGTCAAATGAGCAACCCCACTACGCCTCTTCGGATTACTTGTTCAGAACTGCAATGGTGGTTTCTCTACAGTATTTTGTAGGACAAATTAGGCATGAATGTCGGCTTACTTTTGCCCCATCTGTCAATAATCACACTATATCCTATCAGCCATATGCAGAGCTTCTTTGTTTTACAGAATTGACGAAGTATAAATTTAATGATGTCCGGCTGGCGCTTCAGGGTGGACTGGGTTCGGCATTAGGTAGTCATCCGGTTTCCTTGCGAGAGTCTTCGGCTGCTTCACCCTTATGGTCCCTTCGGGCTTCGGCTGCTTATGCTCACAAACGATCATTCAAGCTACAGGGAGGTGTTTCGATTCAGGGGTGGGAGTTTATTCAAAAGCCAACGGTGGAATTTAGTGCGACGTTTTCATTGAAATAGAGGAAACGGGATTCCGCTAAGCGGAAGGAGATAGGGAGTGGGTAGTGTGGCACACCTGCCGGGCTGCTTGTGCGATGTGGGTGTGCAACACTTGCAACGCCGCTTTTCGTAAATGGAATAGATCTGAATTTTGTGAAAGCGTTGGACACCGAGCAACAAACTAGCTAGGAACTGAAAAAGTAAGGTGGCTACACAATGGATACTTCAAAAAGCGCAGTATAAATGGGGTGGTTATCAAACTATTCGTAGTTGGAGGAATGCGTATATTTATGTGTTGGTGGTCATTCAAAATAAAGCCCAGATTGGATTTTAGGAAAATTTTAAACTGAATTTGAACTTAAGAAAGGTATAAATTTAAAAGTAGAACTATGCTAACTGCGATTAACCCGAAACTACCAATGCGTAATAAATCTACTTCAAGACATTATTACATAAATCAATTAGGTTTTCAAGAAATAGGTGACTATGAAGGGTATTTAATGGTTCAAAGGGATAAAATAGAAATTCATTTTTTTGAATTTAAAGAACTTGACCCTAAAGAGAATTATGGACAAGTCTATATTAGAACCAACGACATTGACGGTTTATATAAATCCATGCTTGAGAATAAAACCGAAATTCATCCAAACGGAAAATTACAGACCAAACCTTGGGGACAAAAGGAATTTGCTTTGCTTGACCCAGACAACAACCTATTGACATTTGGACAAAGCGTTTAGGAAATTAAAAAACGAACCCCCAACATCGTGTATAGTGCATGCCCTTCGGCACAGGTGAATATCCAAACCGTTAACCAAATTATCAATCCCTCCCTACTCCCGACACATCGGGAGACTTCCCTTTCCCCTTTAAATACATATCAAACCAATTCATCCATCGCAGATTATAATCATAACGTGCTGTGGAGTTAATATTGCCATGTCCTTCACCAGGGTAAAGAACCAATTCCACAGGTGTGTCGGTACGGCTCTTTATATGGCGATACAGTTCCATGGATTGAGATGGATGAACTCGTGTGTCATTTTTGCCATGCGCAATTAACAGAGGGGTCTTACATTGATCGGCATAATATATTGGGCTTCGTTTTAGGAAAAAATCATAGTCTTCAAAAATCCATTTTCCTGCATGAACCAGATACTCTTCATTTGGAATATCGGTAGGGCGACCTCAAAAGAAAATCGAGGTAATATGTTTGTTCGAAAAAGTAGTTAACTTGTTGAGCAACCTTGTAATTCGCTATAAATCCAAACTCATGAAGAATATGAGAATCGTTTTTTTGGGGCTATTGACCCTCCTCACCTATTCTAATATGAATGCTCAATGCACCCTGGCGTGCTATTCAGACATTAATCTTTCACTTGATGCTACCGGGAATGCGACCATCACGGCAGAAGACGTCCTGGGCTTTTACGGACCGGCGTGCGGCACCTTAATTGTAGAGCCTTCCAGTTTTGACTGCAGTGATATTGGTTCACCAGTAGTCTACACGGTGACAGATCTGGAGACAGGCAATGTTTGTTGGGGCAACATCCATGTGAAATATATTGTTGGGGCCATGACCTGCTACGCTAATGTGAACGTAGCACTTGGACCTTCAGGGAGCCTAACACTTACCTCGGATATGTTATTATATGATCCACCCGGTGCATGTATTCCTGACGCAATAATTAGTCCATCGACTGTGAGTTGTGCGGATATAGGAACTCCCGTATTGGTCACTATTACTGACCCTGTTTCAGGCAATAGTTGTTGGTCTACTGTAGTTGTAAAGGATCCAAGGCCAACATCCTGTGAGATCATTGTTCCAAGCACTATTATTTGTGGGGATTCAGGCGTTCCTTTTTCCATCAGTGTCACAGGCGGCTATGGTCCATTTGACTACGCCTGGGAGATCAAAGGTAACCACCATGGATGGTCGATATTGACCGGTCAGGGGACGGACAACATTACTATGGCCGTCGGGAACAATAAGATTAAACTAGAAGTGACGATCACGGACGTTTGTGGCAAGAAGCGAAAGTGCTCCGTAAAGTTGGAGTGTGAAGAGCCTCTTGGTATGCGTGAATCAGAGCAGAAGAGTTTCGCTGCTGTAAGACAAGAAAAGGTAGATAATGGATTTGAGTTATTTCCTAATCCTGCAACCCATAGCCTATGGGTGAATTACCCGGAACAGAACTCAACGGAGGCGGGCCACATGTACATTGTTGATCAGCTTGGCCGGCTACAGGTCACGGCCCGTTACGATCAAAGCCGCAGAGGAAAAATGAGCATTGACATACAAGATTTGCAGCCGGGTATTTACTGGTTGATCTTGAAGGATGTTGTGCAAGGGTCGCTGATCAAGATGTTTGTAAAAATATAAACTCTGGTTACAAGCAGTTAATCTAATTAACAAGGCATTGCAGGTGATAAAGCTGAAAAGCAGGAGCGTAAGTTTAACATCGATAAAGAAAGTGCCAGAATTATTTATTCTTAAAGAACTATTGCTAACAATGAGCATAAAATCATAGTGGCTAATCGCCACTTCGCTTAAAACACTAACTGTTAAGCCCAAGCTCAACTTCCTGGTTAATTCAGTATTTTGTAAGTATTAAATCATAGGAAGTATTTTATTATATCTACTCCCGATACATCGGGAGACTACGCTCCCCCTTTAAATACATATAAAACCAATTCATCCATCGCAGATTATAATCATAACGTGCTGTGGAGTTAATATTGCCATGGCCTTCACCAGGGTAAAGAACCAATTCCACAGGTGTATCTGTACGACTTTT
>JBBKWA010000071.1:0-22388 GCA_037968695.1 Saprospiraceae bacterium | reverse complement strand
AAGCCGCAAAGACCGCAAAGTTTGATTTTATGACTGGACTTTTCTCCTGCATCATTATACTCCATAACTTCTCATTAGATGACAAGTCGTTTGAGCAAACTTCAAGTAACCAATTTGCTATTTTTCATTAAACATTAAACATTAAACATTAAACATTAAACGTTTTTCTTTCTCTATGCCCTATGCTTTTTTCACTCTTCACTTCTTTTCCATCCACTTTCCTCTTGTAAAATCAGGAAAGGCTTGCGGCGCACTACCATCAGCAATAGAAGCTTCGGACAATGGCGTGATCGCCATCCAGGAAGCAGCATCATAGACATCAAATAATGGTGGCTTGTTTTCGAGGCGGCATTTGATGAAGCTATCCATTAGAAACCAATCCATTCCCCCATGCCCGGCTCCTTCAGCATCTGCCTCATGTGCCTTCCATAAGTCATTGTCATAGATATCGAGATAAGATTGTGCATCCTCCCATCGATGTGCAGGACTGACACCTTCTATATGCAGGCTTTTATTAACATCCATCCAAAGGCCTTTCGAACCCTGTACTCTAAATCCTAAAGAATATGGTCTTGGCAGATTTGTATCATGATGCAGGACTACGGTTTCACCATTGGTGCATTTAATCATGGAAGTTACCTTGTCCCCTAATTTGAATTCAATCGCCGCATTCGGATGATCTTCACCACCCTTTGGGTGATTGACAATATAATTATGCAGCCCTCGCGCTTTACTCGCCATGGAAACTATCGATTCCATACGATTGCCTCTGTTGAGGTTGATCCATTGAGCAACTGGTCCTATGCCATGTGTAGGGTAAAGATCTCCATTGCGATATACGCTATGCCACGTGCGCCACTTTGCTTCACTAAACCCTTTGTCGCCAAATTCGACGCCACTATTATAGGCAGTGATACCATCATTGAATTTGACACCTCGTAAATCGTGCTGGTAGCCACATTCTAAATGAATGATTTCACCAAAAAGATTTTGCCGCACCATATTGAGTACCGCCATCACATCCCTTCGGAAACAAACATTTTCGAGAAAGTACAAAGGTGTGCCTGTTTGTTCGGAGGTGTTAACCAGGTCCCAGCATTCATCCAATGAAAAAGCACCACTGACTTCAACACCCGTATAGATTCCCGCTTTCATGGCCGCTACGGCCATTTGTGTGTGCCATTTCCATGGCGTGGAAATGATCACAGCATCAATTTTTTCATTATTGATCAGGCGCACGTAATCATGTGGACCACCATCATAAATAACGGGCCACGTAGTGTCTTGTTTTTCAAACAATTTTTTTGTAGATGCCAGCATGATCTGATCCGGATCAGCGATGCAGGTGACTTCGCAATCATCTCTTCTTAAAATAAGATCGATATGTGATTGGCCCCTGAACCCACTACCGATGATTCCGATTTTTAGTTTTCCATTGAGGTCTTTGTGCTTTGAATATGGTTTTGCTTTGAGGTTGGATGAAAGCCCAAGTCCGGCAACCGCAAGGGATGTTTTTTCTAAAAATTTGCGTCTTGAAGTATCCATGAATATTGGTATGTGAAATTTTGTAGATAATATATCTCCAATGTAATGAAAGCTATTAATTCCTCAGGTGATGCAACATAGCCGAGATTGGAAAAAATATGAGAATGCAATTTTTAACCTACATCGGGAAGTCAATGAGGCTATTCTTGTGTTATATAATCATCAGCGGCAAACCATGATTACCAGTATATTCGCACCTTAAGCCAATGGGAAAACCTATTTTTACACGCAAATGGAGCATACGCTAGAAGATATAAAGGATATCATACATCGGGAGATTGAAGGGATCAGGAATATCCCTGTCGATTCTGCGATTCTCAAAGCTATTGAGTTGATATTCAATGAAGTGCATAAAAAAGGCGGAAAGGTGGTCGTATCCGGACTAGGGAAAGCCGGGCAAATAGGACATAATATTGCGACTACACTTAGTTCCACCGGGACGTCGGCGATATTTCTTCACCCATCTGAAGCACAACACGGTGATCTTGGCGTGATTCAACAAAATGACGTCCTTTTCCTGATTTCAAATTCAGGGAAAACAAAGGAAATACTTGAACTGTTGCCATTGGCCCAGCGTTTATTTCCAGATATTAAATCAATTGGTCTAACAGGACATCCAGAGCATGAATTAGGGGCGATGGTGAATGTGTGTTTAAGCACAGGCTATCCCAAAGAAGTTTGCCCACTGGGGCTTACCCCGACAACAAGTACTACGGTCATGACCGTGCTTGGCGATATTCTTGTGGTCGCATTAATGAAGAAAATTGGTTTTACAAAACAAGCCTATGCCATGAGACATCATAGTGGTTATCTAGGTCAAAAGAGTAAATCAGATGAATAAGTTATTTCTAATATCAGGTCCGTGCATTGTTGAAAATGAAACTACGCCATACCTTATCGCGAAGACGATAAAACCAATTTGTGATGCATTGGGGATCGAATATATTTTCAAAGCAAGTTATCGAAAGGCAAACAGAACCCGAGTGGATAGCTTTACAGGAATTGGCGATCAAAATGCCCTTGAAATAATTAAAGGAATCGGTGATGAATTTGGTATTCGAACCTTAACGGATATTCATGAAAGCCATGATGTGGAATTGGCAGCAAACTATGTAGATGTCTTACAGATTCCTGCTTTTTTATGCAGACAAACATCCCTGCTTTTAGCCGCTGGAAACTCAGGCAAAGTTGTCAATATAAAAAAGGGTCAGTTTGTTAGCCCTGAGGCAATGAAATATCCTATTGAAAAAGTGTTGTCCACAGGAAATAAAAACGTTTGGGTATGTGAACGAGGATTTTCTTTTGGCTATGAGGATTTGATCGTTGATGCCACTGTCGTACCCCGTCTAAAAAAGCATGGTGTTCCCGTAGTAATGGATTGTACGCATTCCACTCAAGTGCCTAACCAGATGACCGGGGTTAGTGGTGGTAATCCAGAGTTTATTGAAACTATTGCACTCGTAGCGGCGGCTACAGGTGCTGATGGACTATTTATTGAAGCACACCCCGATCCGGCAAATGCATTGAGTGATGCTTCTACGATGCTCCACCTTGATCTGCTCAATGGAATCCTTGAAAAAGTCGTCAAGGTCCGCAATGCCCTTCAAATATGAGTGATACAAGTTTTAGAGAAAAAGGATCCACGATTAAACTTTTGGTCCTGGATGTAGATGGTACATTGACGGATGGAGGCATCTATATCGATGCCACAGGCATGCAGTCCAAAAAATTTAATGTGCGCGATGGCATGGGGATCACCTTGCTGAATGAAAGAGGCGTACCTACCGCTTTGCTTAGCCACTCGCGCTCTGTTAAGATCCTCGAAGAACGAGCAAGAATGTTGAGAATAGATCGCGTGTATTCCGGAAAGGAACCAAAGCTGGACGTATTGGAAAGGTGGCTGGTAGAATTAGGGATTTCTTTCGAGCAGGTAGCCTACATTGGTGATGACGTCAATGATATGGAAATACTTGAGAAGGTTGGATTTTCAGCCTGTCCACATGATGCGCATTTTTCGCTTATAAAAGTAGTCGATGTGGTACTTCAACGGAAGGGGGGACATGGTTGTGTTCGGGAGTTCATTGATCGCTTTTTGCTTTCGCTATAGTATTATTTGCCTTAGCACTTTTTGCGCGAATCTTCATTTTGGCATTTGGAATTATTACTCGCCAGTAGCATAAAAAAAAGAAGCCGGTTGGGAGGACCGGCTTCTGATTAAGGTTTATACGATAAGGAATCTCCCAATATTCTTATTTACTGACTAAAAATCCTGTACTTCCGAGGTAGCCACTGTCAGCATAAATCATGACATTGTATGTACCCGGGTCGAGATTGTCTGATGGCTCAAACGACATGGATAAGGATTGCCGGCCTTTTAAGTTTGTCTTTTCTATATCCGATGCGCGAACTGTGACAGGCTCATTCCCAATTTTCAAGCTTACATCCTTTCCAGGTACGGAAGCAACCGGGTTGCCATTAAATTCTGACAGCACGAGATAGATCATTCGCTCTCCTTGGAACGCTGCGGGAATATTGTTGAGGTCAAAGGTTACCGTGATCTCATCAATTTTTTTCGCTTTGTTGGTAATCTTATCTCTCTTATTGGCTGAAGTAACAGTAAAATTGTCTGCTCTGAAACCAGCTGGGGCGATCGTCGCTAATCTTCCGACCAGTTGTCCATTGGCCGCTGTCAAGGACATGACCTTAGCATTGAGCGTATTGACAACATCCTTTGTAGAGACCAGTTCAGTATTGAGCGCCTCGTTGCTTACAGCCAGTGTTTTGTTTTCTGCTTTTAGCCCAAGGATATCCTCTTCCAGAGCGACTTTTAATTCTTCCATTTGAGCTAAGCGGCCTTTGATTTCAGAATTGTTAGCCTCACTTCTACTGAGGGCTTTTCTCGCCGTTGCTATACGAACTTGCAAATCTTCTACTTGATTAATCTTTTCCTGAAGATCATAGGACAGGGTGTCATTGAGATCAATCTGATATTTGTAGGAATCATTGAGTGATGCCAATTCTACCTGAAGTCCAGAGCGTGTGCTGTCAAGTTGCTCACCAAGGGTGACAGCTTTAGTTTCTGTGGCTTTGTATTTGGTGTAAAATGTAGTACTAAAGACAAGCGCCAGGACAAATAAAAGTCCCAGAACGCCAGTGGCTATTTTCCAGCTTTGTACTTTATCTTGTTCGGATGATTTTTGTAATTCAGACATAATAGTTATGGTTTTAGTAAAATGATGTAATGAAAAAGTAGAAGTATTAAACCATGTATGAATAGATTTTTAAATGATTAAAGCACATTATAAAATGGTGTCTCATAGTGTGCAGTGATTCGATTGGTAATAAAACGAGCGAAGTGATTCGAAGTGTATCTGCTTTATTCCTGAATTACGTAAATAGTTGATATACAGATAGATAAAGACTAAAAATCATGGTTTTCATGTAGTTTCATAATTTTTGTTTCCTTGATTTATAAGTGTTTACCATGACCGAAATGGGCATTGTACTAAGGGTATTTGTACGATACCAACGCCATGTGGTCATTCCTGGAAAACATTGATAGGCCTGTTTTAGTCATTTTGGCATTTTTTGTTTCACTAAACAACTGCTTTCTTTGCCCCATGCAAGGAAGATTACGATCATTTTGGCGGTTTTTATATTTTGCTTTCTCGACAACGCTGGGTATTGCAGGTTTTTTTTGGGCCATATTGTGGGGCAAGCCAAAAGAAGACGCAGGACTTAATTTTCGGAGAAACTGGTTGAATCATGTTCCCAACGGATTAGGCCTTAGGATGCGGGTAGATGGAAAGTCTTTTCGTGGTCCTTGTTTGTATGTAGCCAACCATATCAGCTATATCGATCCAATTAGTATTCTGATGCATGTGGATGCTAAAATAGTAGCGAAAGCAGAGATTTCTAAATGGCCTATGGTCGGGTATAGTGCGAATATCACGGGGACTATTTTTGTACGGCGGGACGAAAAGGATAGCCGTCGGCAAGCTGCCAATGCAATCAAGGAGGCACTCCTTGGTGGAGAATCTATTCTTGTGTTTCCGGAAGGAACTACTTCAGCCGGTCCGCATTCACTACCTTTTCGACCCAGAACTTTTGAAGCGGCAAGAGCTGCGGGCGTCCCTGTTCAACCAATTGCTTTGTATTACGATGATCCTCTGGTGGCATATATTGGAGATGATACATTTCTTCCCCACTTCCTAAAGCTTAGCCGCATGAAACATATCTATGGAAGAGTAGCATTTGGCCCACTTTTGTACGATGAGGATTCATGTGAAAACGCTAAAGCCTGGATTGATCAGGAACAATCTGCTTATGCCGAAAATAGTCTGGTAAATGAGCCTGCGTAGAAAAGATAAATTACGCAGATGGGCTGTGAGGATTGCGCTTCTTGCTATCCTACTGCCGCTTGCTACGCTAGCCACTGTGCGGTATGCCGGTTTGTTCAAAATGAGAAAAAGTGACCGGGAGATAAAATCCTACATCTTACCACATAAGGTCAAAATGCAGATCGATACGCTTTCCGTCTATGGCAGAGATATAGTTTTACTCAAAACCACCAAAGGTGCACCAAAGGAAAGTGCGTTAGTGCTGGTACATGGATCACCGGGATCAATGGATGCTTTCCTGGAGTATATGGTTGATACTAACTTGCTGAATAGAGTCGACCTCATCACGTATGATCGGCCAGGTTATGGGAACTCTGGTTTTGGACATTCGGAGCCGTATTTGTCGCGACAGGGAGATATTCTTTTTGCCTTGATGGAAAATCTTGGTTATACGAATTATTGGCTGGCAGGACATAGTTATGGGGGAGCCGTTGTCTTGCAAACGGCTATTCGCCATCCAAACAGGGTACAAGGTCTTGCTATAATCGCAGGCTCGGTGAGTCCGGGTGAAGAACCGGAATCTGAATCATGGCGGAAATGGATTGATATACCCTTGTTTAGAGATCTCCTCCCGATATCCTTGAGGGTAAGTAACGAAGAGCAGATGCCCTTACGTCACAATCTAATTATGATCGAAGATGATTGGGATCGGTTGACGATGCCGGTCGCGTTGATTCATGGCAATGATGATATCATCGTTTCATATGCAAATTATGGTTTTGCACAGAAGATGTTGGTGGCAGCGGATACTGTATTTCTAAAAACCTTCGATAGTGAAAATCACTTTATTCCCTGGACAAAGAAGAAAGATATTATTCAGGAACTGATAAAGTTGATTGACTATTCTAAGCGAAAGAATTAAAATACTTCATTTAATGCGAAGATTACACCACTCCAACCACCTTCTTTCTGTCAAACATCTGCGGAACGCAATTTAGGTTTTATGATTCTTGTATTAAGCGTTATGGATTGCAAAGAAACGCTATAATCATTGCTCACAATCCTGCTTGTACTATCATAATCTAAGTCATCATTTAATAGAATAGCGAGTTAGATTATTTGGAATGGATTGACTTGCGCTTTTTGGACTTTGTAGCTTAATGAAATTATATACGCCCGGCAGGTTTGTACTATTTAAGTGTAGCGTTGCGACTTGCAATCTTTAATTTATGTCATGCGAAGACAGGAGTATGGTTCTACTAAAATCATTTTCCTACGGCGCTAGGTTTTGTTTTGTTTTTTGAACGTATTCGAACAGGCTCTCCCGGAGTGATTTGCTTGAGGACAATGCCGGCATAAAAATAAGTGTGCACATGTAAGTGAATACTTTCAGAATCAACGACAAAATCACAGGAGGATATTATCAGATCACACACATTGATGTCAATCGTTTTACCGGCTTCGCCTTCTGCAACAGCTTTATGTATGACATTGGGTACACCATTCAGTACAGAATTAAGCTCCAGGCTAAGCCCAGACTGAATGGAATCCCGAATCATATTATGCAAAAAGACATTTGCCAATTTCAAAAGGGCATTGTTTGAAACGATTTTAAAATCGAATTCTTTAAAACTTAAAAGTTGTTCAGTGGAGTCAAAATAGGGAGTCGCCGTGGCGATTAGCTCACCGTCTATCGCACCCGAAGCCTTGAGCTTGATGATCATGCCCAAATCGGATCCATAGACCACTACATCCTTAATGTTGAGAGACATCCCTGAGGTTGTAAATGTGTTGCCTATGAGTAAGTCGTCAAGCACTCTGTTTAACGCATCAAACCCCACAATGAAATGAAGGTAGGCTTCAGACAAATTATCCCCGGTATAATTTTTTTCAAAAGGCGGTAAGCTGGAGCCGGAGGATAACCCAGTTGTATCAGTGATCAACCCCACCTTTGCTGTAATGGACGTCAGGCAAGTGATGGTCGTATCGCTAAGCGTAAACTTCCCGGCGATACTTTCACAATTAAATTTCACGTAGATATGGGGTGGTTCCTTGGATACCGGAATGGGTTTTTGCAGATCCGCCCATACTTGTCCCACTGCTTTTTCAAGACTGACACCTTTATTTATTTCATCATCTAATAACGCAGTCAGCATGGTTTCGTCTTCCAAAAGTAGCTTGTCCACTGATTGCTGCAAGTCAAAATTGATGCCTAGTACTTTTAGTTTTGGTGACTCAATCCAGGTAGTTTTGACCAAATTGAACTTGGTCACGAGATGCCATTGTGCATCTAAGGTAGCGCGAGTTCGAAGTTCAAGTACCACTTTTGCCTCAATTGGTTTTAATCCCTTCGTGATGATATTCATGCTTGAATTCAGGACAGTGGCCACTGCACTCAAAGGAACAATGCAAATAATTTCCTTACCATTACTTTTTAGAATAATGTCACTGGTTTTCGATATTGAAAGTCCAATCTCTAAATTGTTTTTGCTTTCGGGTTGAATTATTGTCTCCAGGAAGTTGCCCGTGAGTTTATGGTTTATAAAACTTTCCAGTGACTTGATGGAATAGGTTATTGGGATGTTGAATGTTGATTCTGTAAAGCCAAGTGCTACTGAGTCCTGAAGTGCTGTAGGAATGGGGCTGGTGACGCTATCAGATTTCTTGCATCCTGAAGTTAATACGATTAAAAGGCATATACAGCTGCCAGTAAAAGCAAAAAGCCAACGAATTGAAATTTGTTTTGGATCGAGAGAATGATGAATCATTACTTGAGCAAAATACAGATTTGTATTTGCATTATTTTTCCAAATAATCTTTAAGTCCGGTCCCAATAAGATACGTCCATCCTCCTTCGAAATTAGCTCTCGCAAAATCTGCAACATCTTCAGGAAAGGTGTCCAACCCTTCATGTTTTAATTGAATCGTTGTTAATGGGCCATTTGAAAGGAGTTCAAAGGTGACTAAAGAATCTCCTGTGTACCCATCATAACGCCAACTATAACTGATTTTTTGTTGAGGGACAACCTCCTTGATCTCGCAAACATGCAAGTATTGAGTTCCATTTTCAGGGCCGCTTACGAATTGAAATTTAAATCCAGGTTCCGGATTGAATTCTTCGAATTGGAAATACCACTTTTTCATATGCTCCTTGTCGGTGATGGCTTGCCAGACACGATCAAGTGGAGCGTTTAAACTTGTTTCGAAAATAATAGGAAGTCGATTCATAAGTATTGCTGTATTAGTTCGAATCACCTGAAGATAAGAAATGTCCAGCAGGCTTCGTGGCGCACAAGTATAATCGTATGAATGATCGGAGGGGTATCTTTTGCTAAACGCACCTATGTTAAATAAAAAGAGGTTAGGATGATGTAGACCCTAACCTCTTTTTAAGTTTTGATGAGCATAAATGTTATGCTAAACTTGGATTCGCTGGTTGACCTAGCTGCTTCAACATGCGAAAATGAGAAGCTAGCGCATCGCGGAATCGAGGTTTGAGATTATAATTTAACCCATATTCTTTTGCTGTTTTTTCAACGATAGGGGCAATTTTTTGATAATGGACATGACATATGTTAGGAAACAGATGATGCTCAATCTGGAAATTCAATCCACCCACGTACCAGGTTAATAGCCAGTTTTTGGGTCCGAAGTTTGACGTTGTGGCTAACTCATGTGCTGCCCAATCACTTTCTACAACACCGGCTTCGTTTGGCAAAGGTTGTTCTGCCCCTTCGACGACATGTGCAAGCTGAAAGATGACACTTAAGATAAATCCTGCTGTCCAGTGCATGATCATAAATCCGATCAATACCTGCCACCAGGTGAAATCCGTCAAAATAATAGGTAAGCCAATAAATGTTATGATGTATAGGGCTTTGAACAGGATCATTTTTAGGTATTCTATAGTGGGGTTCTTTTTGAGCTGTCTTGTAATCCCCGCTTTGTTGAATTCGGCCAATTGTGTGAAATCCTTAATTTGTTTTGATATGGT
Source organism: Saprospiraceae bacterium (assembly GCA_037968695.1). Classification (GTDB taxonomy): domain Bacteria; phylum Bacteroidota; class Bacteroidia; order Chitinophagales; family Saprospiraceae; genus Opimibacter. The sequence goes on along the minus strand of JBBKWA010000071.1, from coordinate 12,509 downwards.
CATCAGGCCATAAAAAAAGAAAGCATGGAAGTGCTGGTAACGGTGAAACTTTTTATAAGGTGCCGCTTGCGATAATCGAATTGGTCCTTTGGAGTCAATGTCCTGATCAAAACCGTCAATGTTCGTATTGGTGTGGTGTAAGATATTATGCTGCACTTTCCAGTTGAATACATTACTGCCAACTAAGTACATCGAACCACCCACCATATTATTAATCCACTCTTTCTTAGAATAAGACCCATGGACGGCATCATGCATGACGCTCATGCCAATTCCTGCAGTCCCTAATCCCATAACAACAGCTAATCCTATTGCCACCCATATATTCATGGATACTGTTAGGAATAAGATGAAAGGGATAAGGTAGATAGAGAGCATTGCTATAGTCTGTAGGACCATAGCATAATTACCCTTTGTTGAAATGCCTTTTTCCATAAAATAATCATTGACATTTTTACGCACAGCCGCAGCGAACTGAAGTTGATTCTTGTCGCTCGTAGCGAATTTTAGTGTTCTCATAAGGTATTGATTCTGTTTAACTCAGGGCGAAATTGGTGGTGCAAATTACAAAAAGCCATAATCTTGGTTTGCCAAAGACCCTGATGGATTTGCAAGAAAGTATCTATCTCCTTTATAACCAAACTGTTAACTATATGAAATAGTTCTGAAACACAGGTTTATAATTGGTAATGGATTGCTCTTCTGGCAATATTCCATGCTCCTTGTAATCCTGAAATGGACAGTTAAGCATGGGCTACTTCGGTCATACCAGGGGATATGGTCACGATGGTGCCAAATTATGCTGTTCTGCCTGAGGGAGTGCTACTGAATACTTAGAATGGCATCTAAATGGGCCTTTTTACCAACGCATAGGCAGTGGGATAGTGATCTCTTCCGGGCCGCGGATGGCTGTTCCCATTTGTTAAAAAGCAGGTGGGTTCTGAGTACACTATATCAATAAATGCAACCTGATTCTATAGACAGTTTGCTTTCAGCTGATAGCCTGAATAAATGGAAACGAAATAGGATAAGGAATGCCGTTGACGGTTTTGTAACAGCCATGATGAAAAAATGATTATTGGCTATTGTTCTGGCTTCGGTTGTTGGATGACTAATTGAACGGTCTCCAGCACGCCTTGTCGGTTTACAACGATAGCTAATGTATCACCCGGATAATAACTCCTCCATTTTTCCTGAAAATCTGCAGTAGACTTGATCCTGGTGCCATTGACCGACAGAATAACATCCAATGGCCAGATGCCGGCCAGATCTGCAGCGCCTTCTACTTCCACAGCATCTACAACGACGCCATATATTTCATCCATTCCGGATAGCTCTGCGATTTCTTCGGTGACCTTTCGGATCGCCATCCCCAGTGATCCTTTGACCAGGGCGCCGTGCTCGATGAGATCAAAGACTATTCTGGATACGATATTGGAAGGTATTGCAAACGCAAATTCTTGTTGATCAGTAGCGCTTGAAAGAATTGCTACCGGGACCCCGATGAGTTGACCATGGACATTGACGACGGCTCCACCGCTGCTACCGTCGCTCGTCGCAGCATCGATCTGGATATAGGCAGACGTTTTATTACCCGGTACTTTTAGGTCGCGATGGAGGCCACTGATGATTCCGCTTGTGACAGAAAAGAGCATGCGGAGTGGGTTGCCAATTGCCAGGATTTGTTGGCCGACACGGACGGAGTCACTATTGCCGAAGGGTAGGAAGGGGAGTCCGACGGAGGCTATCTTGAGCAAAGCAATATCATAGCTTGAATCTGATCCCATCACACGAGCCTTGAATCCATATCCACTTTCGAGCAATACATTGATCTCGTCCATCCCGGAGATCACATGATAATTGGTGATGATAAAACCATCCTGAGTGATGATCACACCAGATCCGGTTTTGAAGGATTCCGGAGGGTCTGTATCAATAGCAGATCCTGATGTCTTCTCTGCAGTAATGAAGACTACGGCTGCTTTGCTTTGTTCTGCAACGAGGACTAGATCACGTCCTGGATTGGAATGGTATACCTGAGTGACCTGCTTTTTATTTAGCGATTGAAATATGATTAATGACAGGACGACACTGATGAGGATGGTAAGGATATAGCGCCAGATAGGTTTCATTTGGCTAGCGGATTAGCTTGTTCCTCGTAAGATAAGGTTTTCCATTTTAGAACAGCAATACTTTAACACTGCATTCCTTATGTATTATAGTGAGAATCTTCATTTTTTCAATTTGAAGATTCGCTGAAGTAATAGTGTCAAAGGAAATAAGAGAAAGCTAGGATTATTTGAATCATTTCGATTTGTAAAATCCAGTCGGGGTAAACTGTTTGAAAAACCCTCATCCTTCTTAACTGCATCGGCGAAAGAAAAAAAACAAAAGGAGAGAAAGGAAAGATTTAAGTTGAATGTGTTTTGCAAATTAAATCAAGGTTCTGCACGTTTTGATGAAATGTCTCTGCGTATAAAATCAGGCAGCGCATTTTACCAATAATACCGAAACGCCTGACTGATCGCTATGGCAATAAAAATCACCCCTACAATCTTACTGGCATAACCACTCAGCTTTTCACTTTTGTTTCGGATGTATTGTCCCAGCTTGGCGTACAAAGCAAATATGGCAAAGGAACCAAAGATCACTCCACAGCTGAAGGCAGCAATAAACTCAGGGGCAAGTTTGATTTGCCCGGCATTATGCAGATATCCGCCAATGAACACATAGTAGGGGATAGGGATCAGATTGAGCGAGCCGAGCATAAAACCCTTGGCCACGCCTATTACTGTTTCACCCTTTTTTCTAGGCTTAGGTTTCTTATTGCTCTTTTTAAATATATAATACAAACCAATAATGAAGAAAATGGGAATGCACCACATCACGATGGATCGCTCAAGCATAGGATTGTTGGCGAGAAGATTATAAAAGCTAAGAGCCAGGTAAGAGTGAAAAAAAACGACCACGGAGGCTCCAATGCTTGTAAAAAGAGCAATTTTCATCCCCTTTTGGATGGCGGTCTCAGCAATAGCAACATTGACAGTTCCAAACGGAAGCATTCCAAAAAAGCTGCAAATCCAGCCCCAGGCGAAGTGTATCAGAAATCCCAAATGGTATTATTTAGTTCTTTTGTGCCTAAAATATATAATTAATGTGGATATTATATTTTTATATGTGATTGAGGTATGCCCCAGGTGCCGGTTTTCTATCGCAATCCTGCGCATTACGTCCCAATGGAAGGCGATATCCCGATAAGCCTTAAGAAGAGCGTACCCCGGCTGGAATATGTGAGAAACATCACTATTGGTGCCGTTAAACTCCAAAATACTGATTTCTTTTCCTGCCCTCAAAGTCTCCCAGGATATAGTCCTCAAATCAAATCGACCATAGTATGCCCCCGGTATCATTTTTAATAAACCAACCATGTGTTGTTTAATCGCATCATCAATTTCGTCGTTTCGATTCAAAAACATTGTCCCACGGTTGTGATTCCCTATAGGCTCCAGTATTAAGATTTCTCCTTTTGCCAGAACTTCTGCCCATCGATAACCAAAATTTTGCCTTAACTTTTCATACTGCAACACGGCCCTATCCTGATGGATGATAAGCTGTCCAATGGAGGAATGGCCATCTCCAACGACCTGAAGAAAATGCTTTTCGCAAATAGAACTTACTGTCGCTTTACTTCCATCGGGCATCATGTACACAAATACACCAAGCTCCAGGGGGAGGTCAACATATTCCTGAATGATGAAGTCAATTTGATGTTGCGAGAGATATTTTGTCAGCTCTTTAAGGGAATCGATTTTAGCGATCAACCACCCACGCTCCCCAACTTCAGGCTTAGCAATGACAGGGAATGAAATTCCGTTGGCAAGAAGTAATTCTGAAATTTGAATTGATGTTGCGCCTACTTTTATTTGAAAGCTTTTAGGTTTGAACGCTTCCGGTAAAGTGGAAATAATAGACGTCTTGGAGGTGCCAAAAAATCCACCGGTAGATAATCCGGGGTTAGTCAAAGAGACAAAAAAAAGATCCCGGGATCTAATGGCATTCCAAAGCCAAATAAAGATGGTTGGGATGTTAAAAATCATCAGCGGCCAGTACTCCCACGAGCCTGTCCGTATAAAGAGACGTCTCCACCATAACCTTATCGGTGAAATATCAGCAGGTGCTTGCGTCGTGAGTGATTGTTCACCTGTCATGTTAAATAAAAATTTCTTCCCGCGTGTCAGCATCTAATTCCAGGTGGAGGATTGATCCTGCATCCTGTTGCAGCTGAATGCTAGTAATAGAAAGTGTTTTTACGACTTCATTTCTATTCATGACAAAACCATTTCCCGGATCGCCATTGGCCATTTGATGAAAAGCGATGATGCTTTCCCGGTCAATATTTTTCGTCTCCTTCATCCATTGGTCAAATAGTGATTTTCGCCAGGCGCGGACGTCCGGAGGATATAAAGTTGCGGAGGACCATATATAAGATATGTCCACTGGGAGCGATTGAATATGCTTTTGCGTCCCATCCCAGACGAGTTCTTCGAGCGTTTGGTTTTCAAAAATGATTAAGGTAAATGGCGCAACATTATGGAGATCTACATCAGCGATATAATCACTTCCCTTTTTTGACCTGGCCGCATCAATGACGATTTGTCCACGACTCAATCTATAGGGTGGATTTGGAATAAAGGATTCATACGCGCCATTCAGCAGACAGACTGCTTTTCCAGAATCCGATAGAGAAATCCAACTTCCTCCTGAGGATTCATCCAATGGAAAATGGACACTTTCCATGCTGGTATCATCAAGAGAGGCGATTCCTTTTGCCCGCCGACCCGGACTTTCATCACGATTGGACGTGATAAATATTTGCTGATTACGGGAGATGAATGTTACTGTGCACATGACTCCTGCCGATGGTGTATTGTCGAAGGCGCAACACCAAAATGTTCAGGAAGGTCAATAGCCGGTGAAGTCGCCTTCAATGCGATTTTAACAATAGCGAGATGATGGATCGTATGCTCGATATTGTAAATCAACTCACGCTTCAGGGTAGAGGGAACCTGAAGATCCTTTTGTCCATGTTCTTCGCAACTGAGCAAACACTTTTTGTCTAAATCGACCTCTTGCATCTTCTCGCAAATGATACTGACACAATGGAGGGCATGGTCGGGAGCGGTTTCAATCTTTATATCCCGAGCGCGTTTAGCATAATTGATCACGGGGACGTCCCCAATATGGGTCTGTTCCAGCAGACAGTTGTAAAACTCAATAATATGTCGTGTATGTTGGCCTATAGTTGATCCGGAGAGCAATTCGAGCGGGGATTGGTAGATCACAGGGTCAATAATCCTAAGATAGTGACGCAAATCATCCAGGGAATTGCCTGCAATTTGGGATAGGGTGATGGTTGGCTTCGGCTCCATAAACGGCGAAAGATACGGTTTTCATTTATTTGAACCACCTGGTCCAAATGTATATTTGTTTTAAGAAAAGCGATTTGTCGCCATCAAACAAATTAAATAAAAAAGGGCTCCTATTTTATCAGGAGCCCCTTTTTTATTTAGTTTACCCTCATCCAGCTCACTAATCGGATGAGAAACAATGAGATAGTTACATATTAGCGATCATTTCATCGCCAAATTCAGAGCACTTTAAGAGGGTCGCCCCTTCCATCAGTCTATGGAAATCATAAGTTACCCGCTTCTTGTCAATAGCCATTTCCAGGCTTTTTTCAATCAAGGCAGATACCTCGTTCCAGCCCATGTAATCAAACATCATAGCTCCGGAAAGAATTACTGAACTTGGATTGACCTTGTCAAGGCCGGCATATTTAGGTGCTGTACCATGTGTAGCTTCAAATATAGCTGCACCATTGACATAATTGATATTCGCTCCCGGTGCAATGCCTATACCGCCGACCATCGCTGCCAATGCATCAGAGATATAATCACCGTTAAGATTTAACGTAGCGATCACATCATATTCAGCTGGACGTAATAAAATCTGCTGTAAAAACGCATCCGCTATCACGTCCTTAATTAAAAGTGCTCCTCCCTCTATAGCTTGCTTCTGTGCTGCATCAGCAGCTTCCTGGCCATCTGCCGCTGCTATGCGGTCATATTGAGCCCAGGTAAATACACGATTGCCGTATTCTCTTTCGGCAAGCAGATATCCCCATTCTTTAAACTTCCCTTCCGTGTACTTCATGATATTGCCCTTGTGGACAAGAGTCACACTCCTTTGCTGCTTCTTGAGGGCATATTCAATGGCGGCGCGCACCAGTCGCTCTGTACCTTCTAACGACACTGGTTTGATGCCTAATGAAGAAGTATCCGGGAATCGAATGTTTTTAACACCCATTTCTTCGATAAGAAAACGCTTAAGGCGCTCGTTTTCAGGGCTTCCAGCCAAATATTCGATTCCGGCATAGATATCCTCAGTATTTTCTCTGAAGATGGTCATATTGACTTTCCCGGGATCCTTTACAGGAGATGGTACGCCGTTAAACCAGCGAACCGGACGCACACAGGCGTATAGATCTAATTTTTGTCTTAAGGCCACATTGAGCGAGCGAATACCTCCACCTACTGGCGTGGTCAATGGCCCTTTTATGGCCACTAAGTGACTTGATATGACATCAAGTGTTTCCTGTGGCAGCCAATCGCCAGTGTTTTTGAAGGCTTTTTCACCTGCTAAAACTTCCTTCCAGTGGATTTTTCTGGCTCCACCATAGGCTTTCTGTACTGCTGCATCGAATACGCGAACTGAAGCAGCCCAGATATCTGCGCCTATTCCATCTCCTTCTATAAAAGGTATGATTGGGTCAACAGGTACCTGGATTCCGTCTGATGACATGGTTATTTTTGATCCGTCCATTACAGTTTATTTCATTTGTATGAGGCGCAAAATTAGAAATTCTAATGGAAGCGTTAGGTGCCTATTTTTTCAATACTTTTACACTTGATGAGAAATCCTATAATTGAAGGCGCCGAGGACAACCTGTCACCACAGGAAAAACAGGTAGAAAAAGCCTTGCGGCCCAAGGGATTCGCTGAATTTGCTGGGCAGGAAGACATCGTCGAAAACCTTCATGTATTTATAGAGGCAGCCAAACAGCGCGAGGAAGCATTGGACCATGTGCTCCTGCATGGGCCTCCCGGACTCGGAAAAACCACTCTTTCCCATATCATATCGACAGAATTAGGGGCTAATCTCCGGATTACCTCAGGTCCGGTCATAGAAAAACCGGGCGATCTTGCCGGATTATTGACGAATCTACAGGAAGGAGATGTCTTGTTTATTGATGAAATACATCGTTTGAACACTGTGGTGGAAGAATACCTCTATTCCGCGATGGAAGATTACAGGATAGATATCATGATTGATAGTGGGCCCTCCGCAAGGTCTGTTCAGATCAGCCTCCAGCCTTTTACTTTGGTCGGTGCAACAACCAGACTTGGGCTGATTTCTGCTCCTATGCGCGCCCGGTTTGGTATCAATTTTCACCTCGATTATTATACAGTCCCCACGTTAGAGAAGATTATTACGCGATCAGCAAGTATATTGGAAGTGCCGATTACCGATAAAGGACGATTGGCCATTGCGCTAAGATCTCGCGGTACACCTCGAATTTCCAATGCATTATTACGCAGAGTTAGAGACTTTGCACAAATTAAAGGCACAGGAACGATTGATGAGGAAATCGCGATTCATGGGTTGAACGCACTGCGCGTAGATCAGTTTGGATTGGATGAAATGGACAATCGAATTCTATCCACGATTATTCATAAGTTTGGCGGAGGACCAGTCGGTATTTCAACAATTGCCACAGCGGTTGGAGAAGATCCGGGAACGATTGAAGAGGTATATGAACCGTATTTAGTGATGGAAGGTTTTATCCAACGGACACCTAGAGGAAGAGAAGCAACACCAAAAGCATTTCAGCATCTGGGTGTACCCTACAAACCAACCCAACCTGATATATTTTCTTAAGTATAAATCATGGAAGAAAAGATCGTAAAAATAAAAAAGGCTGGGCGAGGGAGAGAAACACTTTTCCGTGTAGCACATAATCATCAAAGCAAGTTGGTACAGATAGCGGATTATAAAGCCAACATGATTATTTCTGTCACGACAATGGTCATTTCAGCGATTGTTGGGATTATCAGTTATGGTACCATATTGGGTGCCATATCTGAATTCGGTTTCATGTTTGTCATTCCAATTATCATCATCATTCTATCCTCTTTAATTTCGCTTGTCTTTGCTATCCAGGCAGCCCGACCCAAATTAATCAATGCTAAAAAACCATCGCAAACTAAAAATAAAAGGAGCCTTCTCTTTTTTGGTGCAATGTTTTGGTACACACAGGACGAATATGTTTTGGCCATGCAGAAATTATTGGACGAAGGAGATGAGCTTTATGATCATCTGACCATTGATATATATAATCAGGGGTTGGTGCTGAGAAGAAAATTTAATCTTTTGGTGTATGCCTACCTAATCCTTATGATTGGATTTGTCGCCAGTGTATTGATTTTTTTAGTGTTGTTCCTTTTAGAAATGTAACACAGAGAAATATTGTGTCATCCAATATCCAGAATCACCATTTAACGTATCAGGGAAACATCTCCATACCTCATCTCTTTTACACCATCCTTGAACACAACGGTCAAAGTATAGACATATACACCTGGATTGAGTAACTCACCATTCATCGTGCCATCCCATGAACTCGATAGATCATAGGGTTGGAAATGTGCTGTTTGGAAAATTAAATTTCCCCATCGGTCATATATGGAAAGCGATTCGATTTCCTCTACGCCTGCTCCAGCAGTGATTAAAAACAGATCATTGATCTGGTCACCATTAGGGGAGAAGACATTTGGTACGTAGAGATTTCTATCAAGCGTGACATCAATGGAAATTTGATCCTCGCTGGTACATCCATTTTCATCCATTGCCACAACGGAATAGGACGTGTTATTTGCTGGTACTACGACACGGGTGAAGCAATTATCACAATTTCCATCAGACCAATTAGTTTGTAAACTACCTGTTGGAAAACCAAAAACATCTACTGTCAATTCAAGTGCCTGGCCAATTACAATAGTTGTATCACCCCCAAGTGAAATCGACCAATCATCAGGCTCTTCAATTAAGAATCTCTCTTCACTGGTACATCCATTTTGATCCATGATCATTAAATGATGTTGCCCGGGATGTAAATTATTGTAAGAAAGCAAACTTAAAAATGAACCACCATCAAGCGCAGTTATCCAGGGAGAAATGCCACCGGTCGAATCGGTAAGTATTGCGCTTCCATCTCCAAAACTAAAACACGTGATGTCTGTTGATTCAAAATTGTATTGCATCGGAGCTGGTTGCAGAATTTCTACAGAAGCAGAGGTAGAGCAGCCATTGGCATCAGTAACGGTTAGAGAAAAAATTCCCGCACTGAGTTCGTCAATGGAAGGTGTAATAGAGTTGTCAGACCATAAATAGTTTTGCGGAGGTGTTCCAATTTCTTCAAGGTTTGAGATAGCCATCCCTGAAGAATCGCCATAACAAGGAATGCCAAAGCCAAATGCATCAACAGGTGTGGTTATAGTTACTGTCAATGGAGGAGTGTCATCGACTGCAATCGTATCATATGTCGAAAGTCCATTCGCCGATTTCACTTCTATAAAATAGGTGCCGGACTGCGTCAGCTTAAGTATAGTAACACCTGGAGAGATGTTGATGATGACTGTTCCATTCAGACTCTGAACGGCATGTTTCCATTCAATAGTGAAAGGCGACAAACCAACTTCAGCGATTACCGTAACAAAGCTTGTATCACCGAAGCAAAGGGGTTGTAGAATAGAGATGTTGGTTTCAATAGCGCATTCATCGATAGGATTAAGGGTTGTTGTGGTTATAATTGTACTGTCGCAACCATTCCCATTAGTCAGCACTTGCATGACTATTCCAGTGTCTCCGGGAAGACAACTACTCGCTGAAAGGAAAGTTGTGTCAGAAGGCAGTAGCAATGTGTAAAGTGAGATGATACTGTCACATGCATACTGATTTGAGAGTGCGATATAACTATACCCGGAATCAACAGGATTGCATGAAGTCGTATTTAGAAAAGTAGTATCTGATCCTCCATACAAGGTATTGACGATGACTAGACTGTCGCATCCCATTTGGTTCATTAGCAACATTGACACAGTGCCTGTATCAGTATAGAAACAGGAATGTTGACTGATTAAAGTGGTATCTGATAAAATGAAATCTACTGTAGTGACAATGATGCTATCGCAACCACTCGAATTTGTGAATGTGTCAATAGTTTGTCCGACTTGTAATGGATCACAAGAAGTTTGATAAAAAAAGATGGAGTCCGATGGCGATAATAAAACTTGTGTTCGGATGAGACTATCACATCCGAATTGATTGGTAAGCACAACCGATGTAGAAAGTGTATCAGCAGGATTGCAAGTGAATGATAAAATATCCGTTGTATCAGGAAGCGCCAATCCGATGTTTGTGATCACCGTGCTATCGCACAATCCCAATGAATAAGTAATTGATGTAATCCCTGTATCTGCAGAATTGCAACTAAGACCAAAAACCCAGGTTGTATCGAAAGGCGTAATCACGAGATAGGTCATCACGATACTATCGCAACCAGAGGAAGTCGTAAAAGAATCTATGTAAACGCCCTCTTGTGTTTGATATGCTCCTTCGAGAAAAATAGAGTCACCGGGGCAGAGGTTACTTGTAAACATAAATTCAAGGGAGGTAGCTTCAGTGATGTCCACTTCGACTATGCTATCGCAACCTGAAATTGAGGTAAATACTTCAATCCCTGAAAACAAGCCATTGCCATAGGTGGTGCCATTAATGATAATTGTACTGCCTTCGCATAGGATTGTGTCAAACAACGTGAGGTATTCGGGAAATAAAGTGATGAAAGCGCAGTTTTCTACTGAGCCACAGACATTGGTTACTTCCAGACAAAGTTCAGTATCACCGGGAAGCGCCCATTCTACCTCAATTTCATTTGTTCCTTGTCCGCTGACGACGATTAAATTTGACGCAATGGTCCATACAAAGATGTCATCAGGATCATTTTCTGGTGTGTAAAAAGTGCCGGTTTCTCCAGGACATAACGTAGTCGGTCCGGAGATGAGTGGGAACTCCGGTAAAGTCCCGACAGTTACTTCAAAACACGCATCATTCATATCACAGCGGGTCTCTATTTCAAGACAAATTTCGCTCACCTGAGTGTCTTCCCACAAAATTGTAATCACCGGTGTGCCCTGACCACTGATAATTGTTGCACCGGGTGGTAAGGTCCATTGGTACGAATAGATTGGTGGCTCCGGAGGAAATGTTGCTGTATAGGTTCCGATTTCGCCTTCGCAAAGAAAAGTAGGGCCATCAATGACAGGCTCAGGTGCATCCTCAAAGTATAAAGTGATGTCAACTTCATCTTCCACTTTGCAAAGGCCTACAATTGCAATATCATCAATGGCAAAATCATTACCACCGGCAGCAGTATTCAAGTTGAGGATGCATATCTCTGCAGTAGTATTTGAGCCTGAATTCCAGGTCGCATTAAATGGTGTCCATACACACGGTGTTGAGGAGGCATTTATAATTGCTCCGATAGGTGTGCCATTAATTGAAAATTGTAACTCCGCAGGGGACGATGAGTTAACTGAAGCGACCCATGCGGAAACATTATAAAAGGAGTTTGCCTCGATGGCTACGGTCTGACACCAAACATCCTGAAACGATGCTGCTCCATTAACGATTAACATATCTCCGCCACCTCCTGTATGATCGGTGCAAGCAGCAAATCCGGTGTGTACTAAGTTGGGATTATTTAAGACTGTGTATGTCCCTTCCGGCACCATTTCATTTTGTAGACCAGGTATATCAGCAACATAGTTGTAATCCGTAATAAAGCCGACATTGCCACTCGAAAAATCTCCGTTGAAGACGAGATTAGGATTGTCAGGATCTACACCGTAAGCGCTCAGTGTATAGGTTATGGGGCCAGTAATAGTAGCTGTTGGGTCAAGAATAAACGGATCACTAAGACCGCTATAAGGTGTCCATTGGTAGAAGATAGCATTCCCGGTGATCGAGCCCATGAGCTCAATCAAACCGCCCGGAGCACATACATTTGTATCCGGTCCGGCATCAACGATCACTTCACAAGCTGCACGATTTGAAACTTGATGATTTTCAGGGACATGATTAACCTGACTCAGTTCTGGTGAGAACCAAAAGGCCAACAATAGCAAACCTGATGCCGTCCAATTCAGCATAATAAGGGTAAGTGAGTATTTGGGCGTACGTACTGAGGCCAAGATAGAGATAAGTAGAGAATGTTTGCTTTCTCTATCCTAGCATCAAACGTGAGATACATTTTGTTATACCTTTCGCTGCTTTTCACTTTTTTTAGACGCCAGACTTATAGACGTCAGATTTCAGACTTGTTTTTCAAC
>JBBKWA010000070.1:0-11217 GCA_037968695.1 Saprospiraceae bacterium | reverse complement strand
ATGCATTTCATAGGTTGATATCGGAGCACCAAGCTTATTTCGTTCATGGCGCTTCTTCATCCATGATTCATCATTCCACGTGTGCTTATCTTCCCAAACAATGGAGGCGGTCAACGGCGGATGCTCATGCAATCGACCATAAGGATCCGCCTTTATTCCCTTCCATCCTGAATGGGATTCAATAGCATATTTATATAATGCTCCGGCCGTCAGATTTGGAATAAAACCTTCCCACACGCCAGAGCTATCCCATCGGGGTAGAAGTTCGTGCTTGCCGGCCAACCATTTGTTGAAATTTCCAATAACAGACACGCGCTTTGCTGCAGGAGCATAGACTGCAAACGAAACTCCTTTCACGCCATCAATTTCTGTGAGATGAGCACCAAGCTTTTGGTATAGTCTGCAGTGATTACCACCCTGAAAGAGCGTTATATCGTAGCTGGAAAGGATGGTTGTTGGTTTTACTTCTTGCATTGTCTGCAAAATAACAATCTTTCGAAGCAATCTTTGCTTGAAAACGATTTGGTGGCTTTTTTCAGCTTTGGTGATGTTAGTTTCATTATGAGATCAGAGACAAAACCGTCCACTCACTATTCACCACTTCTTTAATAAGTTTCCCGCAGATTACGCGGAGTACGCAGAAAAACAAATTTTCCGTTCACCGTTCACCGTTCACCGTTTTTCCACTGACCGCTCACTCCTCACAGCTCACTCCTCACAGCTCTCCCGAGAGATCGGGAGCAAAGGACTCACAGAATAAGACCTGAAAGGGCGCTCTTGGTAGCGTCGGGGTTCAGCCCCAAGCAAAAGGAGAGTTAATTTCTCAATTTAGTTTTCTCGTGTTTTGGATAGGCTTTGTATTCTGGATAAACAATTTTCATGAATGAATTGGTATTGATTGAGTTTCCAGATTTTTAGGTCCATAATTCATTTTTTTATAATCTTGTTTATAATGTCGACCATTACACATTTGAAGGACAGACATTAATTTTAACATTTCAAATTAGCGTTTTTCAATTATTAATCTTATTTTTGGAAAAGTCGGCTAGGTATTCCCTTTAAGAAGAAGCTTCTTAATACTCTCCTTTTTTATAATTGCTGCCCCCTTATTTAATAGTTGTAACACACCCCGTGTTTTATTCTTTTAACTAATTAAATAAAGTAGTTATGCGAAACAATTTAAACAAGGTCGAAGTCATAAGAGATGACTACCCTAATCAAAAAACTAGAGAACCAAACAAAGGTGTCTCACTTATCCAATTTAGGAGATTAGTAATCGCTTTTATCATTTGTCTTTGCTTCCAATCGACTATATCCGCTACTGTACAATCGCCATGTGGTTGTTTAGGTGCAACCGTAATAGGACGGACTGGTCATTCATATGATATCAGCGATCTGCCATACAGTTTAACAGCAGGAACATGCTATCTTATTAAAGGCATCTTAGTGATTGATAAAGACATTACCTGGAATGGAATGAGAATACAAATGGAAGAGGAGTCTAAAATACTTGTTGAGGCAAATAACCATCTCACACTTGAAGATTGTTACGTAACGGGATGTGATGATATGTGGCAAGGAATTGAAGCAGAAACATATGCAACCTTATGGATTTTTGAAAGCTTTATTGAGTCTGCTAATATTGCAGTAGAACTTAATCATTTAACTTTCTTTGAGTGCGGGGATTCTGAATTTATTGACAATTACGTTGGTATTTCAGTAGGCAACCCTTTTGATGAAGAACTACCTCATGATGCATTACAAATTTCTCAAAAAGGCCAAATAACTGGATGCAAATTTTATACAGACGATGTTGTTCCTGATCCTTATTCTATACATCATTATTCCTCTTGGCCAACTACCCCATCCCATATTCCATTTGATCAAGGTTTTGCTGCTATTTATTTAGGTCACTCAGCAGGACTGAATCTAGGAGAGGAAGATGGTTCAGTAGCAAATCGTAATAAGATTTATCAAATAAGGAATGGCATTATCAGCTTTGAATCAGATATCAATATTTACGGGACTGATTTTTATGATTTTGAAGGTTCATTATCACGTTATAAGTTCGACCAGCCACCAGTACTAGAAGTCAACCAACATGCTTTATATTCAATAAGTTCAAATGTTAAAATGGTTGATAATACAATCACTGATATTATGATTGGCGCATATTGTTGGGAATCCATGTCGACGTTTATTGACAATACAATAGATATTAAAAATACTGGTGCTGATTTAATACTTACAAGGGGAATACGTACATATTTTAATCAAAATCTGATTGTCGATAACAATGAAATTAATGATGGATACCACGGAATATTTCTTCAAAGTTCTTTCGGTCCTACATCAATTATTAATAACGACTTTGACAGATCTGTTACAATAGATCATAATTCGGGTATTGAGATACTCGATGCACGGTTTACTCCATATGCTATCATCGAGGATAACTATATGGAAATCAATAATGGAAATGAATCAATAGGTTTAGCTCTTCAGCAGGTTGATTTTATTGAAGTCAATGATAATGAGTTCTATTTTGATGAAGATTCTGGAAGTGCTGGAGATTCTAATGGTGCAATTGTTAGTTCTTTAGTAGCAAATTCTTTTTTTCGTGATAATGATATTTGGGCAGATGCAAATTATATTGACGAAGCAGGCAATCATGGTATGATTTTCACAAATAGCGTAAACAATGCTTTTCGATGCAATTCTATCGACAGTATGTCTACTTTATTTAGATTTGTCATGGATTGCTATAACACTCATATAGTTGCCTCTGCACTGGAAAGAGGGCGCATAGCTTTTGAAATATCTGGGCCTGGTGAAATAGGACCGCAACGACACCATGGGAATGAATGGCTTCACCATTACAATAATGGAGGAGCAATTATTACAGGGGGAGCTGCAATTCAAACTGCAGCAGTTTCAAGATTTTGGTATGACGATACAGTAACAGGAGCTGAACCTCAATACCCACTTGACATTAGGCCAACTGCAGTTCAACCAGATGGAGTGTGGTTTAGGTTTGTAGAGGGTATTGGATATACTTGTGCCACTGAGGATCCAGACATTTCACCTGATCCTGATTCTTTAGAAGTTAGAATATTAGACCTGCCCCAATTTGATACTTTAAA
This sequence comes from Saprospiraceae bacterium, assembly GCA_037968695.1. Lineage (GTDB taxonomy): Bacteria > Bacteroidota > Bacteroidia > Chitinophagales > Saprospiraceae > Opimibacter. The sequence continues at coordinate 8,074 of JBBKWA010000070.1, read as the reverse complement.
CGATCAAATGACCTGGATGATGAAAGCGAATGTTTTTAAAATGATGCTATTGGATACGAGCTTAGAAGACAACTCTACTCTTGATAGCTTTTTTGACGCAGAAGCTGTTAATCCGCTAGGAAAATTAGTATCTGCGCATTTTGATTTAAACAATAGGCATGGAATTGATTTTAAAGAAAAACAAAATACACAAGACAGTATACTAATCTTATCAAACTATATCGCTTATATTGATTCTTTGCTTTCGACAAGCCCAAATGATTCCGCAACATGGATTAGTCTTCGATTACTTAAAGTAGATACACTTGCACAAAGACTTGAAAGTTGGGTTGATTTTTTAAATGACGAATCGTCTGAATCACTGGACGTTTATCAGGACGTAAGTGATAGCTTGTCAGTTATATCTACTACTAATGACATGGAAGAGTATTATCAAGATGCTCTTTTGCTTAAAGCTGACTTTTTACTTGGAGATACTTTATCGACTTCTGATTCTTCAGATTTAGCGGATATTGTACAACTATGCCCTTGGGAGGGAGGTCCTGCTATTTCGGTTGCTCAAGGATTGTTAACGTTTTTAACTGATTCTACAATGAATGTAGAACCGTATGACTGTCCTGTTCCTCCTAGTCCTGTTATCTCTTACCCAGATCATATACATCAAAATGATGGCGCTAGGATTACGACTGTTTACCCTAATCCTGCAATTGACATTGTTAATATTCGATCTGAAATACTTATAAACAGTGTCGAATTAAGAGATGCATCAAATAAACTATTAATTACAATACAACCAAATTCAACTCACTCATCAATTGATGTTTCAAGTTTTCCTGCTGGAATCTATTTTATTACTACTTCAGCAGTAGAAGTTAAAGAGACGCAAAGGTTAATACTAGTCAAATAGATATGAAAAATTTCATTGTAATTGCTTTCCTTCTGGTCTTTAATTCAATAAACACCTTCGGTCAGAAGGAAGGCGATCAATGGGTGATAGGATATTACAGTTCGGGATCTCCCACATTTAGTGTTATGAATTTAGATTTTAGAAGTGGAGAATTAGAAGTTACACTGAGATACGACCTAAATATGTTTATAACCGAAACGGCATCAAATATTTGTAATTCGCACGGTGAACCAATAGTTTGGACCAATGGAATGGAAATATTTGGCAAAAATGGAGTAAGAATTGCGGATACCATAGCTTATTCAGGTGGTGGGGGGGTGTACTGGGATGTTTTCTATAGCGATTTTTCTGAAACACCTGTTGGATTTCCTTTATTGGAAGGAGCTATCATCCTACCTGTTCCTAATAATGATGACACCTATTCAGTAATTTATCATTCGGCTGAAAAACGGCCTGGCATCCTCTATAAAGTACCAAGATTCTTGGAGGCTCGAATAAATGTTAAAAATGATTCTTCTTACACACTTATCTATCAAGACTCATTAATTGGAGATTATCATCTTTGGTATTCTAACAGGATCGAGGCCGTTAAACATGGGAACGGGAGAGATTGGTGGATCGTTGCCTTTGAAGAAAATACAGGGAGATATTATAGTTATATTCTGAGCCCAACTGGTATCACCCTTGAAAACTCAGCTGAGACAATGCCAGTTCTGAGTGGTTTTGCTTCAACGTCTAGTTTTTCACCCTATGGCAATTATTTCGCAAGAATGGATTCACCTCCCGAAGATGAAACAATCCAGTATTTGACATTGTACTCTTTTAATCGATGTACGGGTGAATTTGAGATACTTGAAACCTTTAATTCAGTTGCTGGACCATATTCATCCCCAAGCTTTTCTCCATCTGAGAGATACCTGTATGGCAATAATAGCACTCACCTCTGGCAATGGGATCTTTGGGCAGAGGATATAAGTGCGACACAGACATTAGTGGACACGTTTGATGGTTTCGTTGCCCCAGGCCATTTCGGTACTTATTTTGGCCCACAAATTCTTGCTCCTGATGGTCGAATATATATAGTCCCACCATCTGGAAGTAGTTCTTATATGCACGTAATCGATCGGCCAGATTTGCCTGCAGCAGAAACCAATTTCCTGCAACACCACATTGATCTTGTAGTGTACAATGGAAGGTCAGCACCAAACATGCCGAATTTCAGACTTGGGTCTCTTGATGGTAGTTCATGTGATACTCTAGGTATAGACAATCTTCCCGTATCAAGGTGGAGATTTGAGGAAGATGAGCCTGGATTGAGATATGACATTCGTTTCACAGATTTATCATTCTACAATCCCGAAGAATGGCATTGGGATTTTGATGATGGACAAACAAGTGATGAAACATCTCCTGTTCATACGTATGAAAGCAGTGGCATCTATGAAGTTTGCCTGACGGTGAGCAATGAAAATGGTTCTAATACAAAGTGTCAGGAAGTTGAAATATTAACTACTGCGCTTAAGGAAGCAATGGAAAAAACGCCCGACTTGTCAATCGCCCCAAATCCATTTTCAAATGAGTTGAACATTCGCTCTCGCAGCGGCGAGTTTAGAAAGGCACATATACGGCTTTACGACATGCATGGCCGCCTTATTTTTAATCAGTCATCTGTTCCTGTGCCCTTAAAGATCGTCCTGCCTTCACTTCCTTCAGGAATGTACTTGTGCAAAATAAAGGAAGAGGATGGGTCGACTTACAGTTTTAAAGTGATGAAGAATTAGATTAATTGATAAATGAATTTATATGGCCCGCTTTTCATATAGCAGAGGCGCAGTTTTGATTTTCAAAGCTCACTCCTCACCTCCTCTGAACTACCTCCTACGTCGGAGTACAGGGTCTGCCCCATATAACTAAGTATATAGGGTAAACGCTGCGCTCCGATCACCACTCACTCGTCAGACCTGAGATATTAGACTTGAGACGCCAGACAAAAGAAGGTATCTTTCTTTTCCGTAATTCGTAATTCGTAATATTCACCGTTCACCGTTCACCGTTCACCCTCTTCCACCGTCGGTTGTATACCATGCATCTCACACCAGGCACACTCACCACAACCTTTAGAGAATTCTTTGTTTTGAATCTTTTGGTAGGTATCCTTGATTTGATCTTTGACAAATTCCCTGTCATCAGGGGAGATATTAAATTTCTTTTCTACAAAGACGCCATCTTTTTTAGGCTCAAGTCCTTGGATATAACCATGATCCATGAATACTTTAAATTTTGGATCTTGTTGCAACATCAGATCATAGAATACCATTTGCCGCCAGTAGTCACCACCAAGCGGATATTTTTCAGAGGGGCTGTAGGTTTTAGCATTGAATTTCGTCTCTGTTTTACCTGATTTGTAATCGTAAACAATAATTTTTCCTTCCGTTTTGTCCATTCGATCAATAAATCCCGAAACTGGTACTCCGCCAATATGTATATCCCTCAACCGATATTCTGTAAGGTATTGGACATCATCGGACCATGTCGTGTGGTAGTGATCATAGTATTTGTCGAGGACCATTTTTCCATACGTGATGTGGTCTGCGTATTCCTTTTCGGTAAATCGATGTTTGCTGCGCTCCATATACAATTCATAAATACGGAGAAGGTATTCTTTGCCGATGGATTGGTCTTTTTCCTCATATCGCTTTCGAAACAACAGTTGGAGTGCTTCATGCAAGCCACTTCCAAAGAGCATATAGGAAGATTGAGCAGATGGGATGACCAGTATTTTCTCGTAGTAAAAACGCAGCGGGCATTCAAGGTATAAATTGAGCGCTGATACATTCATCACATAGTTTTTTATGCGATCATTTATCTCTGTATCATCAAGCTGAAGATCCGTTGCTTGTTCACCTGACATAAGGGCAACCAGGTAATCCAATTGCAGATTTTCATCTACTTCAGGTTTTGTTAATGCCACTTCGGTATCTCCTTCCTGAATTTCTGTTAGATATAAACTTGGTATCAAATCCTTTCCATCATCTTTTTTTCTGGGGTAGGAGAGCGTCAGATCATGTTTTGCCCTGGTCATACCGACATACAATAATCGCCTACGATCCTGATCACTGATATCGGCCTCGGAATCTTCTGCTGACGTATCAATATTTTGTCGCACCAGATTGTCCGGTAGTTTAAAAGTCTGCGAAAACGCCCGCTTTTTTTCCCATTCGTTTTCCGTCATGTTCTTGATGATGACTTTCTCGTATTCCAGTCCTTTGGCACTATGCAGTGTTGTAAGGAATATTCCCTTTGGCGGTGGCGCCAGCGATTGTACAGGAAGGAGTATACCATAGGTCTTCATCAGATCGATGATTTCCAGAAGATCAGGCACTCGGAAGGAAGATTTCCTATGCCCCTGTATATCTGCAAAAGTGAAAAATGTCTTTATGGCATAGAGATGAGAAAATTTTTCATCTTGTTTTAGTGTCCATTGCATGATGCCAAAGTGATGAACGACCCATTCAACAAAAGCCAACAGGGTCAAAGAGTGATAAGCAGTAATACTGTCACTTAACAACTTCGCTATTTTCTCCATCCATGCGCGATCCCTTAGCTGAAGCTGATTCAAAATCTCAGGATCACTGATCCACATATATAATGTTGAATTGTCTTTTCGGTCTCTCGCCGTATGCGAAAGAATAAGCCGCTGCAGATCAAAAGGCCGAGGATCAAGATAGGCCAGATGCAAAATCCTATAGAGCAAGGCATCATCATTTCCAGCACCTTCACTTAGATTACTGATACAAGAAATGATATCCAACAGATGGTTGATGACGCGTTGGTTAAGGGCATCATTTGTTTTGGCGATTTGAAAAGGAATCCCTGCTCCTTTTAATGCCATCCCAAGTTCTCTACCATGCTCGTGTTTGTTGTAAAGAATAGCAAATGACCCTTCTGTTTTTTCTTCGTGCCATTTTTTGAGTTGCTGGAAAATATCAGCATTCTCATAGGTAGGCGTTGGGTATGCTTTAATTTGAACAGGATGATTATGTTCTGCATGTTTCCCAGAGGCAAGAAGATTTTTGGCTTGATTGAAAATTTTTTGAATGACTGAATTTGAAACCGGATTCATAATGGTTCTGGCCGTATCGAGTATGCGCTGTGAGCTCCGATAGTTTTCCTCCAGCAGAATTATATCAGGGTTGTACTTGCTGTGAAAGTCCATAAGGTTTTGGATGTTCGCACCCTGGAACCGGAAGATAGCCTGGTCATCATCACCGACCACAAAAACATTTGGGCGATCGATCCATTCATGATCAATTATTTTCTGCAGAATCCCCATTTGAATTCCATTTGTATCCTGGAACTCATCGACTAAGACATAAAGAAATCGCTCCTGATAGTTTGCGAGCAGATCGGAATCTTTCTCGAAAGTATCGTATACCCACAGGAGCATGTCTTCAAAGTCATACTTGCCTTCGGCTTCCATGAGGGCATTGTATTGGTCATATTCATCCACTGCCGCTCGTAGTCCATCCATAGAATCAAGTACTTCTTCTTGAAACTTTTTAATCTTAAGATCACCTGCCTGAAAATCCTTGTACTTGCGCTTATAGGTGTACTCCTCGCTTTGTTTCATCCGATCGATATATTCATCGATTTGTTTGTGCATATAATCCGGCTTCCAGTTTTCCTTCTTCATGGTCATAAAGAGCTCGTTGAGCTTTTTCCATTCAAAATAGGTCTGGCCTTTAAACCGCTTGAGCGGATGGTCATCACCAAAATTATCTATTAATGCTTTGAGGATATGGAAGCGATCAATTTCTGAAATGGGTTCAAGCTCCCGGGCTTTTTGAAAAGCCCCCGGATTTTCCTGAATGACCAGATTACAAAAACTGTGGAAGGTGCTTACCTGTAAGCCATAAGCTTCCGGTCCGATATAATCTATCAGTCGATGCCTCATTTCAGAGGCTGCTGCATCCGTGTATGTCAAACAAAGAATATTGCCCGGCGCAGCATCTGTTTGCTTGAGGATATTCCCAATTCGGAGGGAAAGGATTTCTGTTTTTCCGGTACCCGGACCTGCAATCACAATGACAGGACCTTCTATAGAATCTACCGCAAGGCGTTGGTTCGTATTAAGTTTAGCTATTTTTTCGTCAAATGTCAATTGTAAAGGCTTTGAAAGGTTAGAAGGTTAGAAGGTTAGAAGATTAGAAGGTTAAAAGCTTATAAGTTTATATGGTTATAGGTTTATATGGTTATTGGGATATAGTGGCTGAAGGAATTAAAAGATGAATAAGCTTTTAGGTTGAGAGGATTATAAAGTTACGTGTTTTGCTCCTTGCTCATTTCCCTATGCCCATCGCGCCCCTTCGAAATTGCTGCGACAATTTCTACTTCGTCCGCCAAAGCTTCAGTTACCGTCGCTAAAGCTATGGTAACGGAACGCGACGGCGGATGCCCATTGCCTAAAAATCTCTATTTTTGAATATCAATTACTACAGATAAGGCATGGATATTGATGTATCTATTGATGCCATGCATAAGTTTCACCCAAACAAAGAATTGATCAAACCGGAATTCAGTGGTTTCAAAGCCTGAATTGCGTCATATTTTATTGTAATTATTCAATTATTGGGTGTAAGCAAAATTTGTTTTTCATGTGGTTATTGTTTTGTTCAATATGGTTTTCATTTGGCAATCTCGCCCATGGTGATTTAGATGCCCGCATCGCCGAACTAAGTATTTCTATCCAAGAGTATCCGGACAGCATCCAGTTATATCTCGTGCGTGGAGAACTCCTCGTACTGCATGAAGAATATCCCGCGGCGCGGGTTGATTTTGAGCATTGTCTTCATCATCAGTTTTCGAGTGCGCGCGTTTTTCTTGGGTTAAGCAAAGCGTTGTATCTCTCGGGTGTTCCGGATAGTTCACTGTATTATGTGGAACAGGCGCTGGTATTCGATCCTGCCCATCCCTCTGCACTGGAATGGAAGGGAACGGTTCTGCGGATGGAAGAAAATTATTGTGCGGCGGCGGCGGCATGCTCATATTTGATTTCGTTAACTACTGCACCATCTCCCTCATTGTATCTCGATGCCTCAAACGCGTGGTTGCAATGCGATCTACCGGAATCAGAAAATAAGGCCATTCAATCTCTGCGTGATGGCCTTTCCCGTTTGGGTCGTCTTCATGTTTTGGAAATGGCGCTGGTAGACACATATCTTCATTACCAACGATACACGGATGCATTACAGGTGCAAAGTGAAATCATTCAGCACTGGTCATTTAAGGCCGTACCCTATTTGGACCGGGCAGAAATTTATCTTCAATTTCATGAGGTGGCGCTTGCTAAATCCGATTTGCTCCATGCGCTTGATGCCCTGGAACAATTACCCGCCTATAAAACAAACACACCGGCGATGAAATCGGTGAAATCGAAAATTATTTCTTCACTGGAGGAAATCGAAAATTGATATGCGACTCCTGATCTTTCTTGGATGCATTTTCGCGACACACTGTGTTCAGGCGCAACTTGTTCCTTATGGCAGCATTTGGAAATATTATGATTTGGGAATGGCTCCTCCGAATCAGTCAGGTGTGACCTGGAAGCAAAACGCTTATGACGCCATGAGCTGGGCATCCGGCCCTGCAGAATTAGGATATGGGGATGGTGATGAGGCAACTCCTATTTCTTCATCCACGCTCACCGGATATTTCAGACACGCTTTTGTGGTCAATGATCCCGGAGATTATGATTCGCTCCAACTTTTCCTCACCTACGATGATGGTGCGGTGATCTATCTCAATGGAAATGAAATATGGCGAGTCAATATGCCGGCAGGTACCATTACTTACAACACCTTCGCTTCGTCCAATAGCGGTGACAATGCACAGGCCTCTATCAAGCTTCCCAATACATTCATCACAGGCACCAACCTCTTAGCTGTTGAAGTTCATCAACGATCCGCCAGCAGCACAGACTTAAGTTTTGATTTTAATTTGACAGGCATTCCTGCTCCGGGAGTCGCTTTTATCGTTCGCGGGCCATATTTGCAAAAAGCAAATGATACCAGCCTGGTCGTCCGGTGGAGAACAAATATCCCAACACCCACCATGCTTGACTTTGGGTTATCGATGGCCACGCTGACGCAATCGGTGATTGATACAGTG
>JBBKWA010000069.1:0-12217 GCA_037968695.1 Saprospiraceae bacterium | reverse complement strand
GGGTCGGTGGCAATCACCTTGAGCAGACCGCCGGGCACCAGGTCTTTGATAAAATTGCCATTGGCGTCGTAAAGTTTTATTGCAGAACTACCGCCGCTGCCAATGATGAGGTTCCCATTGGGCAGAAAATCTACGCCTTCTCCCTGGGCAATGTTTGGAATAAAAATACCGATATAGTTTCCGTTGTGATCAAATCGTTTCACGGCGCCACCGCTGTAATCCACGACCAGAAGATCGCCGTTGTCAGCAAACCAGATATTGGTGGGGCCAACCAGGTTGGTGCTAATGATTTTTCCAAGATCAGCACCCATAGGGCTAAACTTGTTCACATACTTGCCGTAAAAAGAAGAGACATACATATTGCCAGTAGCATCCCAGGCAATGCCAATGCTGGCAGGGATCCCGACGGAGGTGAATTCACCTTCATAATTACCAGAGAGGTTGTAGCGCCGAACTTTATTTGTACCCTGCCAAGGCAACACATACAGTAGGCTGTCGGGGCCAATCTCCATCCGGGTAGGGCCAGCAATCCCAGTGGCAAAATTGTCGATATAGGCGCCAGTTTCGGCATGGTGGCGGGTGATGATGCCCGTATTCAAGTTTGAAATCAGGGCTACATGCTGATCCTCCAAAAAGACGATATCCTGAGGCCAGGCCAGGTTTTCAGAAATAAAAATCTCCCCGTTGGCCCCATCTTCGTCAAACTTAAATATTTTCCAAGGTGGGTTGTTGAAATTTCCTGCGTCACTAACGTACATCTTTAGGTCCTGAGCGTGTACAGCTGCAAAGCTTAATAAAAATACAAATAAGGTAAATGTCAATTTAGCCATGATTCAAATTGGATTTAATGAATAATGACAAAAAAACGTTTACGCCTGCTGAAAAGGGTTAGTTATTATAAAGATTTACCAAAAAAAGTCATTTACTAGTAAAAAATACCAATAAAAACTATTCTTTCGTGAAAATCAACACCCCTCCTCCCTGCTTCAGGATCAGCTCGTTTTCATCGCGATTAAATTCAATCTGTATACCAGCGGGGTCAAATTTGAACTTATCGATCGCTGTGGCATCGAGGGGAATCGCCATCTGACCGGTAGCCTGTGCATAAAGTGTGCTATCGTTTCGGGTGATTGTCAATTTTAAGGGGAAGTCCGACTTTCCATAAACACCAAGATAGCGATCCAGTTGTTCCTGTGTCAGTGCTATTGTTTCGAATGAAGGAAGGGCATAATCTCTGTCATAGATAATACTTAACACCCCTACAATAATTTCATTCATGGGATATAATTGCCCGTTGGTGCAATACGCAATTGCCATATTATCCTCTGGGAAGAAACCAAGGCTTGCCGTGAAAGCATCAATACTCCCATTATGACCATAACCGGATTTCTCATAAAAAGGAATTTGAAACATTCCCATGCCATAACCATCTACAATCGTCTTCATCTGTTCAAGACTTCTATTTGAGATTAACTTACCGGAAAATAGGCCTTCTATAAACCGGGTCATATCTACCGGTGTTGAAACCACTGCTCCAGCACCTCCCGGTATGCTCATATCCGTTTCAGAAAACTGCTTCCAGCTTCCGCTATACTGAAATGAATATGCTTCGTTTTCATTCGTGTCGGTCTTACCCCCAACATAAGTCTTCTTCATACCAAGTTTTGAGGCGATTCGAAGTTGTAAATTAATGTTCAAGGGTTTTTGTGTAGTCATTTCAATAATATACCCCAGTACCACATAATTAGCATTGCTATACGCTCCTTTCGAATCAGGTTGAAAATCACTGCCGCCATTGGCAATTATCTCAATCATCTCCTGACGGGTTTTGGTGGTTCCCATCCATATCATATAGTCCGGTTCATCCGTGAAATTGTGAATGCCGCTTCTATGATTTAAGAGATTTCCGATGGTCATCGTTTCGGCATTCGGGATGTTTGGAAAAAACTCATCTAGCGTTGTTGCCAATTTCATCTTTCCTTCCTCGATCAATTGAAAAATCATGGTGGCGGTAAACATCTTGGATATTGATCCTATCCTATACTTTGTCTGATCCGTAGCCGCTATGCCTTTATTATTGGCATAATACCTATTCCCAATCGCCCTTTGATACAAAATAGCGCCATTTTGGGCTATAGCGATTGACCCCATCGCCTGATTTTCATTCGCAAGGATATCAAAGAAGCTATCCAGTTTTGCTGTGTTGATTTCTTGTGCAGTTCCTAAGTTCAGGGAGAAACTGATGACCAGAAATAATATCGCTACAAGTGCTTTCATTTGGCAAAGGTATAGATTATTGAATTCTGACCTCAACAATAAGAAAACCTAATCAGGTCACAAAATAAAAGACTGCGAAACCCTAACATTGCGTAGGTAAAAAAAGGAGAAGCCATCGTGCTCGATGCTGAGCAATCATTCCCCTCTACTTTTCTTTGGAGCAATGGAGAATCGACCTCATCTATCATGGTGACTGCCCCGGGGTTGTATTCTGTTCAGGTGACCACCCCATGCTGGTCAGTGTCTGATGAAGTCATCGTCTACCAGCAAATGAATTGCGAGCCTTTTGAAATTTATGTCCCTAATATTTTCTCCCCTAACGGGGATCAAATCAATGACTACTTCTCTGTGTCATTAGGTGGATTGCCTGTTATCAAAAAATTCTCAGCCAGTATATTTGATCGGTGGGGCAATCTTATATTTCAATCAGAGGACATACATTTTAATTGGGATGGGACATACAGAAACTCACCTGGACAATCAGGTGTCTATGTATATGTATTAAATATTGACTATCACCATGAGGGTCTTGATCAATCCGAAATACTTAAAGGTGAAGTCACCTTATTAAGGTAGCCATCCTATATATATATATATGATCATTGCGCTATTTCTCTCTACTCGTTTAACTTTTCTACCTCCTTACACTCACTTTTCGTGATTAGATATGGTTTATGGTATTCTAATTCGAGTCCTAATTGTACCATCCGCTGCTAAATTATTTAATAAAATAGCGTCAAAAATTAAAATTTCACGCTACTACTCATTAGAATTCTCTAAGATCTTGCTTGTTTTGAAAAATGTTCGAAATCACCAGCGTGAAGGAAACATCAACGTTTATGGGGAAATGTATCCTATAAAATAAGACTTATTAGAAGGCTCTAATATGCCTTAGAATAAACTAATTTCAATTAGAGAATATTAATGAGAATTCAGAAAAATTGTCTATATGTTTGTGATGTCAAAATTGAATTCATAACTCGACGGCGACGAAACAAAACCAAAAATCATTTAATCTTATTTCTTTACAATTAACTAATCAAACATCATGGAAAAATCAAAAAAAGTACTTTATCTAGTTATTTCTGTCATCGTTCTTGCGATAGGTGGTTATTACATTCTCGGTGGTAATTTTAACATGAATTCATCTGATGCTTCTGGATCAGGAATTGATGGTATAAATCCAGCCGGTAAATACAATGCCAGCGGGCAGACAGCACCAATCGATCTTGATGGAGCAGACGTTCAGCAGTTATTGCAAAATGACGACTTCCAAAGATTAATGGCAGATCCTGATTTCGTCGAATTGATGAAGTCACCAATGTTTACTGAACTGGCTAAAAGTTCAGAGTTTACATCTGTTGCAAACAATGGAGCCATTTACGATCTGGCCAATGATCCAAAAATGAAGGAATTGATGAAATCAGCAGATTTCGATGCGCTTGCTAAAAGTTCAGAGTTTACATCTGTTACTGCTGATGACAAACTCGTAAACCTTTTAAATGATGAGAAGTATAAGGAGTTGAAAAAAGGTCCTGGCTTTGACGATCTTGTAAAATCAGAATCATTCACATCACTTGCTAACAATCCTTCTATCAATAAATTGGCAAAGGATGACAATTTTTCAAGCCTTTTGAAGTCTGAAGCATTTGGAACAGTAGTTACTAATGTTGCCTTCTCTCAGTTAATAAGAGATCAGGACAAAATGAAGATGGCTAAAAACGGTGAGTTTAAAGCTATGGCAAAAGTTAGCGACGACTATGCGAATATGGTCAACAGCCCTGACTTTCAAAAATTCATCAAGTCTGAAAACTTCCAGGCACTTGCAAGAAGCGAAACTTTCGGAGCTTTTGCTGATGTAGTTTCTTCAGCAGATTTCCAGAAGTTTGTTAAGTCTGACAATTTTGATAAACTTGCTAAGAACCCTGCAGCTTTTCAGGTATTCACCTCAGCTAACTTTAATGTCTTAGCTAAGAATCCAAACTTCAACAAGCTGATCAATCAGTCATACATGACTGGCTTGATGCAAAGCAAGGCGTTCCAGGTTTGTTATGTCAATTCAAAGTGTTCAAAAATCATCTCTAACCCAACATGGCTCAAGCTAGCCAAGAGCCCTGCTTTTGGTCAACTTGTTACCAATGATAAGTTTTTAAAGATTGCTTCAGAACCATCATTCGCTTCTTTAATGAAAAACCAAACTTTCTCCACAGTAATTCGTGCAGATCAGTTTAAGAAGCTAGATAGGATGTATAGATAAACCCCAATAAAGTTTGTTTGAATTTGCAAGGAAGGTAGTTCTCCAGAACTGCCTTCCTTTTTTTTGTTTGCTACAACCATTAATTAACTTATATTACGAAGTGTAACAAACGAAATCCAAAATGAAAAACATCTGCCTTATCCTGGTCCTACTCGTTTCAGGATATCTGGATCTTACTGCCCAGCTAGACATGATTCAAAGTGACAAAATGAGTCTTGTGACTTATAATTTTGGTCACAAATACGTCCTTCCTCATGCCCAGCGATGCTTTTACAATGCCCTTAAATTTCACGAAGCCCTTTTTGATTATCAACCGACTGAAAGGATATCCCTCCTGATTCAGGATTTTGGGGATTATGGCAATGCCGGAGCTACCGCAGTCCCAAATAATGCCATCAGTATGGGCCTCTCCCCGTTTAGTTATGCTTTCGAAACAAGTCCGGCCGGGGAACGCGTTTTTACCATGATGAATCATGAATTGGTCCATGTGGTAGCGTTGGACAATGCAACTGCCACGGATAAATTTTACCGCGGGATGTTTTTAGGCAAAGTTGATCCTGATCCGATTGACCCTGTGTCGATGGTTTACAGCTACCTCACTGTACCCAGAAGGTATTCTCCAAGATGGTATCATGAAGGGATCGCCTCTTATCTGGATACATGGATGAGTGGTGGCCTTGGATTAGCCTTAGGAAGCTATGATGAAATGGTGTTTCGAACCAGAGTAAAGGAAGACGCTCATATATACAGTGCGCAGGGCCTGGAGTCCGGAGGTGTAACTTCTGATTTTCAAGGCAGGTCAAATTCCTATTTATACGGCACCCGATTTATGGGGTATTTGGCCTATACCTACGGTCCCGACAAAATCATCGAATGGGTCAAAAGGAATAAAGGCAGCAAACCCTTTTTCATGAGTCAGTTTCATAATATTTATGGAATAAAAATTCAAACCGCCTGGAGCGAATGGATTGAATTTGAAAAGAAATGGCAGCAGGACAATATTACCATTCTCAGCCAGTATCCGGCTACCGAAATGACCCCTATCCGGGAAGAACCGATCGGTTCTGTATCCTATGCACAATTTGACAAGAAAAGAAATTTAATCTACGTCGGGATTAACAATACTGGCAAAGTACCCTATCTGGCTTCCATTGACTTAAAAACAGGTAAACTTGGCCATCTAACAGACATTAAAGGGGCCGCTCTTTTTTATGTTACGTCGCTAGCCTATGACGAGAAAAATGACATCTTATATTATACCACAGATAATGATAGCTGGCGAGACCTTAATTCATACAATATAAAAACTAAAGAGACCAAACGACTTCAAAAGGACTTTCGCGTTGGTGATTTGGCTTATAATAAGGTTGATGAATCGATATGGGGTATCAAGCATCTAAATGGCTTTTCAACGATTACCCGCATTCCGAAAGAAGGCGATGAAACTACCGGAAAGGAAAACCTCTACAGTACCTGGGATCAGGTGTACACCCTTCCCTATGGTGAGGACATCTTTGATATTGATATATCTCCTGATGGAAAAATACTAAGTGCAGCAGTCACAGATCTAGCTGGTAATCAGGCGCTGCTCTATTACCAGCTTGAGGACCTCATGAATGAAGTTTTTGCTCCGGATACTGTATTTAATTTCGCCGTCGCTTCCCCACAATCCTTTCGGTTTACGGATGATGGTAAGTACATGTATGGGTCATCCTTCTATACCGGTGTTAGTAATATATTTCGTGTAGAGGTCGAAACAAAGAAAATTATTGCCATGAGTAATAGTATCACCGGGCTCTTTCGGCCTACTGTGATTGACTCAAACAAGCTTTTTGCTTTTAACTTTAGAAGCAAAGGATTTCAGCCTGTTTTTATTCCAAATCAACAAGTATTCGATCTTGCGAATATTTCCTTTCTAGGCAATATTACAATTGAAAAATTTCCTGAATTAGCTGACTGGCAAATACCCATTGCCAGAGCAAGTGACTTTGATTTGGATACGCTCATCACTTATGAAGGAAAGTATCAGGCCGGGAAAGAAATGAAAATAAACTCAGCATATCCAATTGTTGTTGGTTATAAAAACAATGTTGGTATTGGATATCGAATGAATATTGCCGATCCTTTTAATTTCCGGAAACTCAACTTCTCCTTATCTTATACACCATCAGCCTGGACCAATGGCCTTGTCATTGACAAGGATTATCCAGTAGATACAATTGGAAATGATGAGCTATTCCATTTTAATTTTGAATACAAAACAGGCCAATTCACCATTGATGGTGCCTGGAACAATGCAGAATTTTATGATTTATTCGGTCCGTCTCAAGGATCCAGAAAAGGGTTGCGGCTAGGTGTCTCCTATAACAAGAGCCTTATTTTTGATGCGCCTCGATCCCTGGATTTAAACTTTGGCGTAACTGCATTTTATGGTTTGGATCAATCACCCGAATTTCAACAGATCGTCTTATCCGGATTCAACAATAATTTTTATACCAACCTCAATGCTTCTATTTCATACACTAATGCCTCCGGATCTCTTGGCGCTGTAGATGCAGAAAAAGGCGTTCGAGCCACTTTGTACACCTCCATGGCCATGTCCTCTACCGATGACAATCAGGTGATCTCCCCCCCGGACCAATTTTATCCCAGAGTCATTGGTATGTTGGATTACGGAATTCAATTACCGGGGAAGCATTTCTCGCTTTGGATGAGATCAGCTATTGGAAGTTCGTTCAGTGAAACATTTAATCCATTTACAAGGTTTGGCTTTGCCGCTTTTGGAAATAATTATCTTGACTATCAGCAACCACGGCAATACAGAGCACCTTTTGCATTTCCCGGTTTGAGTTATGCCGCTGACCGATCTATTATTGCGCAACGTTTTGGAAAACTAATGGCCGAATTTGTTGTCCCACCGGTACACTTTAGAAAAGTGGGTGGATTCAATTTCTTTGTCAATTGGATTCAACCTACATTTTTCTCTTCCATATTATATACGACGACAGTTGATCCAGGAATCCCCGATAATACGTTTGCTAATCTGGGAGGACAAATAGATATTCGCATGGTCACCTTTTCATTAATGCCATCGACACTTTCCTTTGGTTATGCTCAGGCATGGGATCTTGTAGATAACGGACGTTATGATGAATGGATGATTTCGTTAAAAATATTACACTAACCGATTACCCAAAAGCAGGTCGCATTGGTTAAAATGTCAAGATTAGTATGCTGAATACGATTATTCTACTCATTCTTGCAATCGCACCCGGTGCTGTCATTGGGCTCTATATCTACCTAAAGGATCCACGTGATCTGGAACCAACACGACTCATCATCCTGAGTGTAATTTGCGGTGTGCTTAGTTTTTTTATTTCTCTAGGCATTGGTTACTTTCTACACCTTAACACAAAAGTTGACCAAGGCGATATCATCCATCAAATGATCCGAGCAGTTCTATTTGTTGGACTTGTCGAAGAAGGTGCTAAGTTTCTTTTTCTGCGCGGGATTTTGTTCAATAACAAGAGCTTCACGCATCCCTTTGATGGCATCGTCTATAGCGTCATGGTAGGGATGGGATTTGCGGTCACTGAAAACATTATTTATGTAATGAATGGAGGTGGTGGTACAGCGCTCATACGTATGTTTACGGCGGTTCCCGCGCACGCTGTTTTTGCGATCATCATGGGATTCTTTCTTGGAGAAGCAAAAGTCTTCAAAACCAGTCGGTCGCTTTATAGCTGGATGGCACTTGGTTTTGCGACCTTCGTGCATGGCTATTATGATTACTTTCTTTTCCTTCCTTCCATTAAGGGGCTATGGGTACAAGCTATTGTAGCGCTTGTGATTGTGGTGGGTTTGACGCATTTTGCGATCAAGCTGAGAAAGGATGAAATAATCAGAGACGAGTAAGCAACAGGGTCATTGGTTACCTTTTTCTGATTGTTCGTGATTAAGCGCGTCTCAGTAATGATGGAATACGAGCCATGAAAATTATTTATCTTTCTTCCAAACTTAAATCATGAAAGGAACTGAATCATCTGAATTACCTTCCTTTAGTAAAGAAGGCACGGATACCTTGTTTGCTGTATCAGGCAGAAACCAATTAGAGCTTATAGCGATTGCAGACAATAAAGCAAATATGATTACGGCTATTTGCGCTGCATTAATATTTTTAATTATTGCCCTATTTAGTTCGGGTTTCTCATTAAAAGGATCTCCCGTATTGGAACGAATCGAATTTGTTTTGCCGCTTGGAATTTTACTTGCCTTTTGTTGTGTTTCAGCGATATGTGCGATTCTGGCATTGAAGCCTAAAATCATTCGCACAAAAAAAGATGGGCACAGCGCGTTATTCTTTCATAATTATTATCGAAAATCCCTATTAGAATATAAAGTGGAGATGCATGAGATGATGCGTTCTAAAGACCGCATTTACGATCACATGCTGACAGATATGTATCACAATGGGCTTGTGTTAGAACGCAAATATGCCCTGCTAGGATTTTCCTATACTATCTTTTTATTGGCTATCGTTTGTAGTGTGATGTCTTATGTGGTGGTGACGGTGATTTGAGGATGAGTAATAAGTGATAGGCGATTGATGATAGGTGATGTGTTTAAATGGTTAAATGGGGAAATGTTTAAATGTTTAATTTGCTTTTCACCCCCGCTGTATACGCCTCAGCTCCCGATCTATCGGGAAGCAGGGTCTCCCCCATATAACTACGTATATAGGGTAAACGCTTCGCTCCGATCTTCGTTTTTCGTTCTTCGTTCTTCGTTCTTCGTTCTTAACTTCTCACTCTTCCTTTTCAGCCTTCAGTTTTCTTTCCATCTTCTTCCTTATCGCTTTCAGTTTTATCTCATCGATATCTGCTTCCATTTTGGTTTCTTTCATCCCTACACGGATAAACCCAAAGAGGCTCATATAGACATTGGCCATCCAGACCAAAGCAAAGCCTGCAATCAAAACTCCACGCCAATCCGGGAAAAGAAGTTTGTATCCTGTGATAATTAAAAAGACAATAACGATATAATGACTGAAACAATACTCGCAAGTAAATAAGTAAAAGAATTTCCTTACCAAAAGGTTTTTGCTTAAGATTGATTTTCGCACACAATATTCTCGTGGTTCACGGAAGATTTCTTCATGTGTCACGGTCCAGGCGATACAGGATATGGGGACCGCCAAAATAAATAGCCAGGCTACTTGTTCAGTAAGCGAATTCATAAATCAGCTCATTTTGCTTAACCCTAAAATACTAAATCCTATACTTTTCGCGCGCAACATAAAGGATTACTAACCAAAATAAATCAATCACTATCTTTCAAGGATCACCCTTTTCATACTTCGCTCTCCGGCTTTTGTAATCTGCATAATGTACATGCCATTGGTCAAGAAGGTCAAATCCAGGTTCGTACCATTCACCACATCAGCATTTGTATAAACCTTTTTTCCATCAAGAGAAAATAAGTCAATGCGTAATGCATTAATACCATCACTATCCCAGTTGACCATGAGTAAACCTGATGAAGGTGTAGGTGATATACGAATAGAAGGATCATCTTCAATGGTATTCACTCCCGTAGAGATATGCATTTCAAAGTAAAATGTATCCGTACTGCATACATTCCATGCTACAAGGTATCCTGAAAAGAAGCCATCGAGAAAGGTGTGTGAAGGGTTTTCTTCTGTACTCGTATTGCCATCGCCAAAATTCCATTCATAAGCAGTAGCATGGACAGATGTATTTGTAAAAACTACCAGATTTCCGGCGATCTCCCACTCACTCAAAGCCTCTGCTTCCTTTATGCCAACACTTAGCATGGTATCCGTTATCCCCTGGCTCATATTGTAATAGGTGCCACTGGGTGACGTTTGCAGAGACACTGCTCTCACCATAAAGGTGTGAACGCCTTCTTCATATAAGCAAGGAATGGTGTAATTATTGGGAATGATAACTTCATCATTTAACCGCCTATACTCGTCTGATTGATCATGTCTGACATAGACATTATAGCCCTGTACTTGATCGCTTGACGTCTCCCATGAAATTTCAGCACCATCGCCAAGTCGGTTGGCGACAATTCCAGATGCTGGCGCAACAACATCATTGCGCAAGCTAGGATCACCCATCAGCGCGATATGTATGAATCGCGCACCGTAACTAGCATGATACAAACCATTGTTGTTTTGGGTAAGGCGGGCACTATACCCTATATTCTCTCCTAGCCCCATATGATGGAACATCCAGTGCGGGCGCCCACTCCATGCATTTGTTAATGTCTTTCCTTGTGCCAAGGGGGCACGTAGAAAATTATTCGTTGCATCCCAGTCGCCAAAATAACTGCCAAACAACATTGTAAATACAGATTGTAAATCAGAAGCGGCAAAATTATTTGTATTCCCTATCCCGCCGGCACTCGTGTAGGACCCACCACCACAACCGTATGACCATAAATAACTGCTGTCCATAGTGGTTGTAAAGTAGTCTCCGGCAATGACTGTTTCGGGACCACATAATGGACCGAAATTCTTCCATCCGGTAGCTGCAAATGCCTCTCCGCTAAAACCTCCAAAATTATCATCTACGACACCTCGCCGTGTAGCTGAAAAAGTTTTGTGTTTGTAAGCATGGCTCTTATTTAAATAATTCCTAAGCAACTGTGTCTCTGTCGCTGCAAAAGCAGGCATGTTCGCAAAATCCACTCGTCCGACTTGTAATTCAAGATCACCAGGAATCAGGCTTTGATCAAACTTTCCGTCTCCAGGAATATTACGGTGACGCTCGGCATTGGCAACTTCGACATTCACAGAGATGTCCGTCCAGTTACCATTCATATCACCATAATATACATCAGCAGGCCAGGCGCCTTCATGGTCCGGGTGGCCGTCAGGAAATATATCGCCGCTGTATGGCACAGGGATTCGCCCTAAGAGATAGACTGCTTTTGTATTAACTTTATCTTCATTATAAATATTTCCAATAGACTCCTTGACAGAGGTCACATCTGCATCTCTTGACACAGCTTGTTGTCGTACCTTCCAACCATCCCCTTCAAGGTCTTCCACTAATTGCATTATCTCCACTGCTAAAGAATCGATCATCGTGTCATCCACCATAAGAATAATTATGCCTCGGGATTCAATCGCAGGTACTTCGATACCGGTATTAATGTATCCGTATCCTGAGGATTTGTTTCCAAGTTTCAACACGCGATACTCATAAGCGATATGCTTTTCAACGGTGGTGTCTACAAACTGCGTCATCTCCCCATTGAGGTTGCCGACGACGCTTCCCCATGAAGTCCCAGTCTTTAGTTTTCGATAGACAATAAAATTCGAGGCCTCCATGTGCGATGGCCAGTTGAGTGTGATTCGAGGCGGGTCTGACTGCACGTCTGCACTAAGCTCCACGCTAAATTCCTTTACGTTTTGAGCACTTGTGTTAAAGCTTATAAAAAGCAAGCATACAATGAAGAACGCACTGCTCATTATCCGGTGAAAAATTCCGAAAAGGCAAGGCCCCAAAAGCGATGAAATGGGGGCGTAATCAGTATAAGTGTGTCTCATATAATTCACATTTTTTCTTTTAAAGCGATTTCTAATTTCAATTTGTATTTGCATAAAAATATCTAATTAAATCCTAAATTAATTCTATAACCGTGGTTTAGTCC
>JBBKWA010000068.1:0-8044 GCA_037968695.1 Saprospiraceae bacterium | reverse complement strand
CTTGTCTTAAAAACAGTGTAAAGTATTTTCTATAGATTGTATTTTTCGGTGACCAGTGACTAAATTATGACGCTAAGCTAAGGATATTCCTTTCTTTGTGGCAAATTTTTTTACTAATTAGGTTCTTTTAACAAGAACTTAACGATTGCTCAGATGGTTTAGCTGCCATGCAGATGACCTGTCATAAACAACATTATCAAGCTGCAAAAAGTGCGCCAAAACAATAAAATATGGCTGTAAAGTCCAAAAAGAGATCTAAACCTGCATTGGTTTCAAGCCAAAAACCAAGGCAAATAGAGATCGTAGGCGCGCGGAGCAATAATTTAAAAAATATCTCTGTAGCGATCCCTAAGAACCAATTAGTGGTCGTGACCGGTCTTTCAGGCTCAGGAAAGTCCTCCCTGATCATGGATACCCTCTATGCCGAAGGGCAGCGCCGCTATGTAGAAAGCCTAAGCTCTTACGCCCGGCAGTTTCTCAATAGAATGAAAAAGCCGGATGTGGACCATATTCGGGGGATTTGTCCTGCCATAGCTATTGAACAACGTGTGACGGGCGGAAATGCACGAAGTACTGTCGGCTCTATGACTGAGATCTATGATTATATGCGGCTCCTTTTCGCCCGTGTGGGTCAAACCATCAGCCCGATTTCAGGAGAAAAGGTCCGAAAACACAGTATTACGGATGTTGTCAATTTCATCTTTGAATTTAAAGATGGCGCCAAAATCATGATCATCGCCCCCCTATTGATCGAAGATGAAAAACGAACGGTTCAAAAGGAATGCGAGCTGCTTCTTCAGAAAGGATATACCCGAATTCAGTGGGAAGGCGAGACGTTGCGGATCGATGATTTTCTGGATGAACATAAAACCGTTGTAAAGCGCAAAGCAAGCTCCTTAGCAAAAGGTGAATTAAGCCTGGTCGTTGACCGCTTTCCCGTATCGCATGATGAAGATTTCAAAAAAAGAGTTGCGGATAGTACACAAACCGCATTTTATGAAGCGCATGGTGAATGTCTGATTGAATCTGAAGATGGCACACAAACAGGATTTAATAATCGGTTTGAAATGGATGGGCTGGTTTTTATAGAGCCGGAGCCGAAGTTATTTAATTACAACAATCCTGTTGGTGCGTGTCCGCGATGTGAAGGATTTGGACGAATTATTGGTATTGATGAAGACAAGGTTATTCCGGATGCTTCATTAAGTATTTTTGAAGGTGCCGTAGCTCCATGGTCGGGAGAAAAATCTTCTTTATGGCAAAAGAATTTTATTAAAAAAAGCAACAAAATTGATTTTCCAAATCATCGTGCTTACCGCGATCTAAAACAGGATGAAAGGAAGATCCTTTGGGATGGCACAAAAGATATCAATGGTATTTATGCTTTTTTTGCAGAACTGGAAAAAGGCAGTTACAAAATTCAAAACCGGGTCATGCTGGCGCGTTACCGCGGTCGTACGACCTGCACAGATTGTGGCGGTGGAAGACTTCGCCCGGAAGCTACTTATGTAAAAGTCAATGGTATGTCATTGCCTGAGTTGGCCAATATGTCTATTCGGGATCTTCGTTTATTTTTTGAAAAGATTTCACTTTCAGATAACGAAGAAAAGACCGCTGCCAGAATCTTATTTGAAATAAGAAACCGATTGCGCACGATGAGTAATGTCGGGCTTGGTTATCTTCATCTGGAACGAATCTCCTCTACATTGAGTGGTGGTGAGACGCAACGGATTCACCTGACGCGTAATCTTGGAAGCAACTTGACTAGCTCCTTATATATTCTTGACGAACCTAGTATTGGGCTTCATCCTAAAGACACCGGGCAATTACTTGATGTCTTGCATGAGTTGCGTGATCTTGGCAATACGGTGGTGGTGGTAGAACACGAAGAAGAAATAATACGTCAGGCTGATTATGTCATTGATGTAGGACCGGCGGCGGGTGTATATGGTGGCGAGATTGTATATGCAGGAAGCTATACTGACTTTATAGAAAACAAGGGTGGGAAAATCAATAGCTTAACGCAGCAATATCTCACAGGAATAAAAAAAGTAGAGACGCCTAAAAAGCGAAGGACCTCTTCGAACAAAATATTAGTCAAGGGAGCGAAGCTGCACAATCTCAATGATGTCAATATTGAAATACCGCTCTTTTGTCTCACGGTAGTCACGGGCGTAAGTGGCTCCGGCAAAACAACTTTGATTCGTCATATTTTGGAGCCTGCTTTATCCAATGCTTTGGGTATCACCAGTGGCTCTAATGCGCACTTGCTGGAATCTATCGGTGGAGATTATAAACGCGTGGAAGGGATCGAGGTCATTGGGCAGCAGGCCTTGGGTCGAAGCTCACGGTCCAATCCTATTACTTATATCAAAGCGTATGATGCGATCCGCAAGCTGATGACGGATCAGCATCTATCGAAAGTGAATGGTTACAAGCCAAAACATTTCTCCTTCAATGTCGAAGGTGGTCGATGTGAGACTTGTAAAGGAGATGGAGAGATTGTTGTTGAAATGCAGTTTCTTGCTGATGTAAAATTGGTGTGTGATGAGTGTGGTGGTAAGCGATTTCAAAAGCCTATTCTTGATATAAAATATAACGGGAAGAATATTTATGATATTCTTGAAAGCAGTGTTGATGAAGCTGTTGTATTTTTTGAGGACGAGCCGGATATTGCTGAGCGGTTGAGACCATTGCATGAAGTAGGTCTTGGTTATATTAAATTAGGCCAGGCTTCCAGTACGCTATCCGGTGGAGAGGCGCAGCGTGTTAAGTTGGCCTCATTTCTTGGAAAAGAAAAAGACTACCGGCATTTGCTTTTCATTTTTGATGAGCCTACTACTGGTCTTCATTTTCATGATATCAACATCTTGCTAAAAGCAATTAATGCATTGGTTGAGCGTGGTCATTCAGTGGTCATCATCGAGCATAATATGGAAGTCATTAAAACTGCTGACTGGGTGATTGATCTAGGTCCTGGTGGTGGTGATGAAGGTGGCAGGTTAGTTGTTCAGGGTACGCCTGAGCAGGTAGCGAAATGTGCGGAGAGTGTGACGGGATCATATCTGAAAGACAAGCTTTAGGGCTGAAAAGGAGGAGCTTTATTCTTTGGGCCATGAGTTTAGAAAGTTTAGCGTTACCGCCTATTCGGCGGCACTGTTTAGAAAGTTTAGTTTTTTGATCACTAAGTTTTTAGTTTGAACCTGAGACTTTTAGACCTGAGACCTAAGACTTGGTGATCGTCTCTACAAAACAGTATTTTATTTAAATCTCGCGGATTTAAGGTTTTCCCTAACTAGGACAATCCTGATTGAAACTTCCAGTCATCAACCACCTCGCTAGCCTGTATTTTGAAGCATCGGCTTCAAAACAATATTTCCATCATGTCTAATAATGGTTCATGTTAAGGCAACTTGCAGTTGCCAGGAGAAATCTAATGCATTTAACTAAATCTCGAGGATTTAAGGTCTTCCTTAAATCAAATATGAGGCATATTGGTTATTGAAAATCATTTCAGGCAACTTGCAGTTGCCAGGAGAAGTCTAATGCCCTCCCCTAAATCTCGCGGATTTAAGGTTTTCCTTAAATCAAATATCGGGCTTATTGGTAATCGAAAATCGTCTCAGGCAACTTGCAGTTGCCAGGAGAAGTCTACTGCGTTCAATTATGTATTGCTTTCTCTTCCTTTTTTAGCCACTGAAGCTTTAGTTACTTGCATCATAACATCAGTCTCTTGCGCCATTTCCGATCGATCGGAATCAGCGACGGAGCACAAAGGAACCCACTCCTCAGTCCAGGCTGAGCTGAAATTTTTTAAAAAAAATTGAAAAAAAGCTTGAAAATGTAGTTTTTTTTTTTGTAAACTTTGGCCTATTGCACTCACCCGATCAGGATCATTTTATTAAATCCATGCGGGCATGTACCCTGTCACCAAGCTTATACTATTTTTCCAAAATGTAATCGATGTCCATGCGTCGATGGTTCTGCGTTTGGCTCAATACAAACTTGAAGAATCTCTTTCTTTTGTACTGTATATCAGGGTGTTACTGGCTTACAAAGAACTCCGTGCTCACCGATACAAGGTTTGCACTTCCCTCTTTCCCTGAGGTGAGGTGGTCCCGATTGATCGGGAGTCTAAGCGACGTTAATCCAAGTTAGAATCTATTCATTTTATAACAAGGCAGTGACCTCCTTTGCCTCGACAGCTAGTGGAGGCCAATGCCTCTAAAACAATTAACATGAAAAATACATTAAATTTCATTAGTTTTATTGCCATCACATTTTTTTGGTGTATGATAGGATGTGAACAATCAGCGATACAAACTGAGCCAAACCTAGAAAAAGCGATAGAAACAAGGACGGATGATTGCGATGATTGCCCCCTTGATGATTGTTGTTGTGGTATTGAATACCTGAGTGGCTCTATTTCACTATCTGTCCAATTTTGTGGTACTTCTGGTTCCAGACTCTCTGACCAACTTTGCTCGGCGACTCCTCCGAGCCCTTGTAGTGAAATTACAGGCTACTTGTTCGGACCTGTAGATCTTAATAACACGAATACAAAACAAGCTTTTTGCATGAATCCAGGTGACTCATTTGTTATTTATGTTGCCGGAAGTGGGACAGCGTCATTTAAAATCACTTGTCAAGATGACGTGGGCACTCCACAAACCATTACAGTTTCACTTACAGGAGGAAACAGATATTACTTTGACACAAACGGCTCTTGTGAGGTGGTGGAATGCACATGACCTATGATTTGAAAATTGCTGGGATACCGGATACAGGAATTCGGTATCCCTTTTGAAAAACAAAATATTTTGTAGATATAAATGGCCAGAATCTCTTGTATCCGTATACCGGTGTTCATCATATTTATCTTGTTTTGGCCAACCCATAGCAATGCACAACTATTCTACCTTTTAAATCATCCTCAGCATCAAAACCTTAGTACCATCGAAGGAAATAATTTGAATGTTGTGTGTGGCGACCCTAACTCAAGTTGTCCATTCGAATTATTAAATCCGAATTCAATTTTTTCCGCGCTAGGAATGGATACAGATGGTAATTTATTTCTCTATAATGTTTTCAATGATCTTAATAGAATCTGGGAAGTCGATCTTGTTACAGGTCAGCACAATGAAATATATTCATTACCAAATGATATCCCTGATTTGGGTGGCGGCGCAACCTATGACGGAAACTTATTCTACGGGGTATCTAATGTTTGGGATGGAAATGTATTGTACAGAACGAACATCAGTGCCGATACATCCGTTGCACTTGGACCGATAGGATTTGATGTTGGCATTTCTGATTTAGCCATTTATCAAGGTGAAATTTATGGGTCATGGTATCAGTCAAATCCTCCAAGATGGGGAATAGTTAAAATAGACACAACACAGCCTTCTGCCTCTGTTATATTATTACTTGACGATCAGGTTGGACTTGCTGGGTTAACTGCTTCTGATTATTGTCATACACTCATAGGTGTGATCTGGGTAGAAGGAAGTTATTATCTGGCTTATATAAATTTGTTAGATGGTGCCGTTACTACTATATGTGCTTTACCTGCCATCACATTCCTTACTTCTATCCGAGAACATCAGGATCCAATATATTGTAATCCATTGCTTGATCTTGACTGCAATGACTCTTCTGGAGCAATAGGTGCGGACTATCTCGGTAGTGATGTAGATTGCATCAATCGTGAATCTGAAGTGGCAGACATAGATATCGGTATGCACTATGATGCCATCATTAGTTCCATGACTGTCATGATCAGTGGTGTCACACCCGATGCGCCATTTGAGATACTAGCCTCTAGTGGCTCTATAGCTAATATTTCAATTACGGGGGACGGCACAGATTTAATCACTCTTTATAACGCTGGTGGCGCAAAATCTACAAACTTTAAAGAAGCACTTCAACTCATCCGATACCAGATTAATTCTGTATCCCCTACTGCAGGTCAGCGCACCATTGAAGTGCAATTTACCACTGAGTCAGGATCACAGAGCAATGTAGCCACAGCTTTTATTCAGGTCAATGAGTTGCCCCCTCTGGCAGTGGATATTGGTCCTGATCAAACGATCTGTGCGGGTACAACGGCTACTTTTGATGCGGGTAGTTTTCCGGGAGGAATGTACCAGTGGTCCAATGGACTCACAACCCAAATTATCACCACTTCCATTGATGGACAATATATCGTCACGGTCAGTGATGATTCACATTGCCCGGGTACTGATACTGCTCTGCTATTGACCATACCCGTGATCACCGTTGCCCTTACGGGAGACACAAAAATCTGCGATAATCAATCCGCTACACTCACGATCAATACCAATGCACCATTTCCGATTACTGTAGAGATACAAGCAGATCCGGGATCGCCATTTGTGTTTGATGATGTGATGGGGGATTACTCGTTTACCGATCTGCCATTAGATAATACAACGTACACAATCATCTCCGTGACACCTTCGTCCGAAGCATGTATAGAAATCACAGATGCAGAACAAGTGATAGACGTATATCCGGCATACGAACAAATGGTTGATGTCTCCATCTGCGATGGGGATAGTGTGTGGCTGGGTGTTTTCTGGGAGACAGAGGCCGGTATGTATGAAAACCTTCTGACAGCCATCAACGGATGTGATAGTTTTGTTACGACACATATCACGATACTACCTGCAGTTCAGATCGCACTACAATCCACGACTTGTGATACTGCGGAAGCAGGAGTTTTTGTCACGCATCTCAACAATCCAAATGGCTGTGATACGGTGGTGACAACCACTGTGACTTTACTGCCATTGGATACGACTTACCTGTTTGATCAAACTTGCCTTTCTTCACAGGTGGGCGTGATGAATCACGCCCTTACCGGATCGGATGGGTGTGATAGTATTATCATTACGACGACAGATTATGTGGCGCCTGGGGATACAACATATCTTTTTGCGACATCTTGTGATTCGACACAGATCGGTGCCATAAATGACACCGCAATTGATGTAAATGGCTGCGACAGCCTGATCATCACGACAGTGACATTTGCTGATGCAGATACAACCTACCTGTTTGCTACAACCTGTGACTCCTCACAGATCGGTGCCATAAATGACACCGCAATTAATATAAATGGATGTGATAGTTTGATTATCACTACAGTGACATATGCACTGGCGGATACCACATACCTTTTTGACACCAACTGTGATCTGACACAGGTGGGCGTGATAAATCTCACCCTTACCGGTACTGACGGTTGTGATAGCCTCGTGATCACCACGACAGCGTATGTACCATCAGGGGATACGACATATATCCTTGAGACAACTTGCGATCCGACACAAGTGGGCGTGATAAATCTCGCCCTTACCGGTACTGACGGGTGTGATAGCCTCATTATCACCACGACAGCGTATGTACCATCTGGGGATACGATATATATCCTTGAGACAACTTGCGATCCGACACAGGTGGGTGTGATGAATCTCACCCTTACCGGGTCAGATGGATGTGATAGTATCATTATCACCACGACAGCGTATGTACCATCGGGGGATACGACATTTCTGTTTTACACTACCTGCGATCCGACGCAAGTAGGCGTGATAAATCACGCCACAACGGGATCAGATGGATGCGATAGTATCATTGTAGAAATCACGGAATTGTATCCTTTGCCTGAATTATTAGTGCAATCCGTCATTGATTACAATGGTTTTGATATCAGTTGTCAGGGCGATGCAGATGGCAGTGCGATAGCAAATGTAACCGGCGTACCACCTTACACCTATCTATGGTCCACAAGCGAAACTGATCAGCTGATCACAGGACTGAGTGCAGGTGACTATGCAGTTTCCGTAATCGATGGTAATGGGTGCACAACAGATGACGTGATCACTTTAACAGAGCCAGGATTATTTATGATAGGTTTTGAAGTGTCGGAACCGGATTGTTTTGATCAACAACTGGGCAGCATCATTGTCAAACCAAGCGGAGGCGTGGCGCCCTATACTTATTCGATTGATGGCAC
>JBBKWA010000067.1:0-5666 GCA_037968695.1 Saprospiraceae bacterium | reverse complement strand
AATGTCAACTGGAGATCAGGGTTTTTAGTAGTCGCCATAGGCATGATCCTTGGCCTTATTCAGTATAGATTAGGCGCTAAGCACCTCGGTGATGCAGGAAAATTAGAGAAAAGTAATGATCCTATCGTCCAGGCAAAGCAAAAGAAATCACTTAAAAACGGAATTGTAGGATTGTTGGTTGGTGTTGTGATTTTATTGGGAGTTCACGTTACTGGTATTATGCCATTGACGGTAGTGAGTGTTTCCGACTTAGTAGGCGTCCTGCTATTACTCGTGCCTGTTGCTTATTTTGGATTCCTCTTTACGAAAGGCGGGTTTGATGACGCAGAAAAGAAACGAATTGTAGCGATAATCATTTTCTATCTCGCAGCAGCATTGTTCTGGTCAGCCTTCGAGCAAGCCGGGTCCACGCTGACATTGTTCGCAGATAGAAATACAGACAACAGTTTTCTTGGACATAGTTTTCCATCAACATGGTGGCAAAGTATAAATGCACTCTTTATTATTGGTCTGTCGGGAGTCTTCGCCTGGCTGTGGCTCAAACTCCATAGCATGAAGATGGAACCTTCCACACCGATGAAGTTTGTCATTGGTTTGCTGCTGGTAGGCGTGGGATTCTTGATTCTAGTCCCTGCAGCTATCCTTATTGAAAAAACAGGCAACCGTGTGGGCATTCACTGGTTGTTGATGTTATATTTTATTCATACCGTTGGAGAATTATTCCTTTCCCCTGTTGGTCTCAGTGCTATGACCAAGTTGGCACCAAGTCGTATTGTCGGTCAGATGATGGGTATTTGGTTCCTGGGAGCTGCTACCGGTAACTTTATTGGTGGTCGCGTCGGTGGGTTGTTTGAATCATTTCCACTTAAAAACATCTTTTTAGCCATTTTCATATTTAGCCTGGCAGCTGCATTGATTATGTTCTTACTCGTTCCATGGATGAAACGTCTCATGGGTGAAGTGAAATAAAGTCTAATGAACTGATCGGTTTCATGAAATGTGTGCTGATAGTACTACATTCAACAACTCGGTTATCTTTACCGCGGTTAATGGCCCTGCGGTGAAGGGTGACGAGTGTTTCCAGTGATTTAGCATCAACCTTAACTAATTAAATTGATATGAGCCAAGAGCAATCGAATATAGCACCGGAGTACACCCTGGAGAATATTCAAAATTTTGAAGGGAAGTATCCAAAGCAACTTTGGTCTTTATTCTCCATAGAAATGTGGGAAAGGTTTTGCTTTTATGGCATGCGCGGAATGCTTACCGTGTTTATGGTGGAGAGGCTTTTGCTGGATGATGGAGCAGCTAATCTTCAGTATGGGGCGATACAAGCGTTTATCTACATCTTCACTTTTGTTGGTGGATTTTTTGCAGATAAAGTGCTTGGTTTTAGGAAATCACTCTTTTGGGGTGGTGCCTTGATGGCGATTGGGGGCTTTTTTATCTCAGCTTCACCTGTTGAGTTCTTCTACATCGGAACCTGTTTTACCATTATTGGAACAGGATTTTTTAAGCCCAATATATCCACTATGGTGGGCGGGCTTTATAAGGAAGGAGATACGCGTCGGGAAGCCGGATTTAGTTTGTTTTATTCAGGCATTAACTTGGGTGCGCTGCTCGGTGGAATTTTAATGATTTGGGTAGGAAAATATTACTCATGGAACCTTGCATTTGCTCTTGTTGGTATAGCGATGTGTATCAGTATTGTCATCTTGATTTTCACACAAAAGACGATGGGTCCGATAGGATTATCACCACTTCATCCGACCATGCCGAAGCGAAAAAAGAAGATGTATGAGTATATGACTTATGCGGCATCACTGGCGTCTATTCCATTTCTTTATTTTTTGATTCAAGACACGCACAACACAGATATTTTTATGATCATCGCCGGTCCGTTGACACTCTTATATGTATTCTATGAGATGAGCCAGCACACTTGGGAGGAAAACAAAAAACTGATTGCGGCATTGATCTTTATTTTATTCTCTGTTTTGTTTTGGGCATTCTTCGAACAGAGTGGTGGATCGCTGAGTTTGTTTGCGTTAAACAATGTCAAACATGACCTGGTAGGCGTAACGATAGATCCTAATATTGTCAACAACTCCTCGAATTCACTCTTTGTTATTGTCTTTGCACCACTTGTCGGTTTGCTTTGGGTTTGGCTGAGCAAGCGTAAGATGGAACCTAATTCAGGATTAAAGTTTGGTTTGGGATTCCTGCTACTAGCGGCTGGCTTCTATGTTTTTTATGCTACAATTAATTGGGCTAGTCCGGAAGGATTAACTTCTTTGGAAATATTTACAATTGCCTATTTGGTTCTCACTTTTGGTGAACTTTGTGTTTCCCCTATTGGTCTATCACTAATGACCAAGCTTGCGCCAACGCGTATGCAAGGGCTCATGATGGGGATGTGGTTTCTTGCCAGTGGATATGGACACTATGTTGCTGGTTTGTTAGGAAAAGGTATGACTGTTCCCGGTACTGATGCTACAGCTATGGAGAAATTGATTTCATTTACGAATGGATATCATCAGTTGGCCATTTATGCAGTTATTGCAGGAGTCGCGCTGATATTGTTATCCCCATTGCTCAAGAAGCTTATGGGTAATGTTACTTAATACATTGTGATTTTAATTCATAGCAGAATATTTTTGCCCTGAATTAATATTAGAATCTATCAAAAAGGCAAAAAGCATTTTCTGCTTTTTGCCTTTTTGTATTTTCACCGCTCACCGCTCACCGCTCACCGCTCACCGCTCACCGCTCACCGCTCACCGCTCACCGCTCACCGCTCACCGCTCACCCTTTTCATTCACCCTCATAAAGCTTACCTTTAGCCTATGATCGATTTTGAGTTATTAAAACGAATATCCGAAACTCCAGGAGCACCCGGTTTTGAATCCCAGATCAGAAATCTCATAAAGGAAGAGATAAAAGACCTGGTTGATGATATGTATGTGGATGCCATGGGTTCTCTCATTGGAGTTGTTAAAGGCAATGAACCAAAGAAAGTGATGGTCGCTGCGCACATGGATGAGATAAGTTTTATGGTCACTCATGTAGATGATGAAGGGTTTATACGGTTTCATCCTTTGGGCGGATTCGATCCTAAGACATTGACTGCGCAACGTGTCATCGTACATGGGCGAGAGGATATCATGGGAGTTATGGGGAGCAAGCCTATCCACCTCATGACGCAGGAGGAAAAAGGTAAAAATCCGCAGCTAAAAGATTATTTTATTGATACCGGGATGCCTGTAAAGAGGGTAAAAGAGCTTGTGGAAGTTGGTGACCCTATCACAAGAGATCGGGACTTGATCATCATGGGTGAATGCATCAACGGAAAATCACTGGACAACAGAGTGTCTGTGTATATTCTTATTGAAGTTCTGAAAGCGTTGCGCACGAAGGAATTGCCCTATGATTTTTATGCAGCCTTTACGGTGCAAGAGGAAGTGGGTTTGAGAGGAGCTTTTAATGCTGCCGGTCATATCGATCCTGATTTTGGGATAGGGCTTGATGTCACGATTGCCTTTGATACCCCTGGTGCTATGCCACATGAAATGGTGACCCGATTAGGAAAAGGAGCAGCCATTAAAATATTGGATGGTTCCGTTATTTGCGATTCACGGATGATTGCGTTTATGAAAAAAGTTGCTATAGATAATTCCATCCCGTATCAGTTAGAAATACTTCCTGCAGGGGGAACGGATACAGGTGCGTTGCAGCGACAGGGTGCTAAAGGGTCTATTGCCGGAGCTATTTCCATTCCTTTACGCCACGTGCACCAAAGCATTGAAATGGCTAATCTTCAGGATATTCGGGCAGCGATCAATTTGCTGACCACCACGATAGCAGAAATTAACTCAGGAAAATGGAAATTGTAATATGAAAAACTGGATAGAACAAGACAACAAGCTCATAGGTGAGTTTCTTTTTAAGGATTTTTCTCAGGCATGGGCCTTTATGTCGGAGGTGGCGATGTTGGCACAAAAACAAAATCACCACCCCGAATGGACCAATGTCTGGAATAGTGTTCGGATCAAACTAAGTACCCATGATGCCGGGGATATTGTCACCGATAAGGATCGAAAATTAGCGGAGAGTATCAATAAGGTATTTGACCGCTATAAAGATTATACCTGATGCCAGTGAAGAGTAAACTGCCGGATGTCGGGCTGACGATTTTTTCAGTCATGACCAAGCTGGCGATGGAGCACGATGCCATTAACCTGGCACAGGGTTTTCCTGATTTTAATGCGGATACCCATCTTCTGGATGCCGTGTCCAAAGCCATGCTGGAAGGGAAAAATCAGTATGCGCCAATGCCGGGTTTGCCGGAACTAAATGTTCTCATCGCGCAGAAATTATATATGGATTATGACTGGATGCCGAATCCTGAATCTGAAATCACTGTAACGGCAGGAGGGACGCAAGCACTTTATTCGATCATTGGCACCTTGATAGAAGATGGCGATGAAGTGATTGTGATAGAGCCTAGTTATGATTGCTATATTCCTTCCGTGGTTTCTTTTGGGGGTGTTGTAAAAACATTCCAGCTGCAACCACCGGAGTATAAAGTCGATTGGGAAAAGGTGGAATCATTGATCACGGATAAGACAAAACTTATTATGATCAACACGCCACATAATCCATGTGGTGTGTTATTAGAGGAGTCCGATATGAAGCGGCTGGAGGAAATTGTAACGAAGCATAAAATCTATCTGATCAGTGATGAGGTGTATGAGCATATCATTTTTGATGAGCAGGTACATCAGTCTGTTTTGCGATTTCCAGAATTGTACAAACGTTCATTTGTCGTTTTTTCTTTTGGGAAAAGTCTTCATGTGACGGGCTGGAAAACAGGTTATGTCGTTGCTCCACCGGAACTGACTGCAGAATTAAGAAAGAACCATCAGTACAACGTCTTTTCGGTCAATCGCCCAATGCAACATGGCATTGCCTACTATATGAAACACCATGCTGATTTTCATGCGCTGGCATCTTTTTATCAACAAAAGAGAGATTTCTTTTTAAAGCTTGTTGCTGGGTTGCCGCTTAAATTCTTACCATGTTATGGCAGTTATTTTATCATTGCGGATTATAGTGCGGTTTCTGATCTCGATGATCTTGCCTTTGCCAAACAGCTAACGATCGATGGTGGAGTTGCTACAATTCCCATGAGCCCTTTTTATCGGAATGGTAGTGATGAAAAGATTCTTCGCTTCTGTTTTGCTAAAAAAGAAGAGACGTTGATTGAGGCTGCGAATCGGCTGAAAGCCTATTTTAAGGCATAGTGTGATGGGGGAGAAGAAATAGGGCGCAGAAAAGGCAAAGTGGCGGAAGAGTTTAGGATTGTCATTTTCTAATCCAGGCGGAAAGGCAGAACGGCGGAAGGGCGGAAAGCAGATTCAATCTAATGACTGGACTTAAGGAGTGTGATCATACTCATTCAACTTCCCGCTCAGCGGGATGAATCACTCCCGCTAAGCGGGATTAGAGGATTACACAGATTACACTGGGCTTTGTGACTCTGCGTGATTTTTACCCCCTTGCCCCCTAAAGGGGGTGTTTGAATGCTTATCTTTTCTTTAGCAAGAAAAGAGGGTGAATAGCAAACGGTAAAAGGAAAAACTGCAAGTTTTATTTATTTATATTTT
>JBBKWA010000066.1:0-10838 GCA_037968695.1 Saprospiraceae bacterium | reverse complement strand
GGTAATATACTGTATCAACCATTTGTTAACTATTAAATCTATTATGGAATTGAATGTAGCTTCTGACTTCTTCAAGCGTTTAAAGAATGAAGCAAATAAAAAGTCTGAAATCAAAGTTTATGAAAGTTTTATTGTGCTTATAGCCAATTTGAACAACCGGCATTTTACGCGTAAGGAATTACAAGCAATAGAAAATAAACTTGATGCGCTCGAACTAAATTCAAATCCTGAGAACAGAATAAAATACTTTAGGAAAAGACTAAACGAATTTAAAAAATATTTGAAAAGTAAATTTTCTTTGATATCGGAAGGATATCATACGGCAATAGGCCTATCACTTGGGGTAGCCTTTGGAGCTGCATTAGGATCCTTGTTTGGATTGGGGATTGGCGTGACATTTGGAATGCTTATCGGACTTATTATTGGTTCAATCCTGGACTCCGAAGCAAAAAAACAAAATCGGGTGATATAAACTTAATAGAAATTAAACTGAAACAATAAAAGCTATAATATAATTAGTCTCCATTCGTCAACTACTGCATTTATCCAAAAAGATATAGGCATCCAAAAAGAATATTAAGTAAAATTTAACACTAAGATTATGAAAACGAAATCGAATATAAATAGATTAGCGCTGAAGTTATTAATTGCTTTTGTCGCGTTGACAATTAGCTCCGAATTATTTGCCCAGGATAAAACCCCTACTGCATTAAAGGATTTTACGATTGTAATAGAAATGACTGATACCGGAATAAAGATGCAAGGCATTGAAGGAAGTGCATGGACAGATTTATCATTTGGTATCAACAACGACCGACCTCAGGCAGTGGACGAGTATGGAATGACCGAATTGAACAAAGTTTCTTCCCAAAAAGACCCGAACCTTGCAGATTTCTTGTTTACCATAACAAAAAATGAAACCGGCATAACCCTCAAAGGAATAGAAGGGACAGCCTGGACAGATTTGAGCTTTTCGCTGAAGAATTATGGCCAAAAAGCGATTAATCAATATGGCATGACAACGCACCATTAAAAGCATCGACATACAAAATTAACTATACTAATCGCCGTGGTTAATAGCCCTCGCGCCTCACAGAAAAAAGCAAAGTACGTCAGTAAAAAAAATTGAAAAACATGAATACTCAATTAAAATCCTCCATTTTAATACTGTTCTTTTCGTGCATTTCTATTATGACTTATGGGCAAGATAAATGGAATGCTAATCAACAGAAAGTAATTGAAACAATGAATTTGTTGTCTGAAGCAACCGCCACTGATGGGCAAGGAGCCGAAGCTTATGGCAGTTACCTTTCAGACAATTTCAGCAGATGGACAATTGGCAGCTCCGTCGTTAACAATAAGCAAAGTTGGGTAGAGGGCGTTGGCGAGTGGTTTGATGATGGATGGCGTGTTTCTGAAAGAAAGCAACAATATTTAGAAATCTTAATTATGGGTAACTATGCCCATACACGTAGAATAGTGACCGAAACATATTTAGGGCCTAATGGAGATGTTTCTATATCAAAAGCTGCATTGGCAGAAATATGGATAAAGAAAAATAATAAGTGGTTGCTCTATAGAGTCAATGTACATCCAATGGACCACGTCTAAAGAAATTCAGCTAACGACCCACATGGTGAAAGAATACATTAAATCATATTTTATACAAATTTAGATTTTAGTTACCCTGAACGTTGTTGAAGTGATCAAGGTGACAATTGATGGATCAAATCATTAATCAATTATAAAATTTAAAGGCTTGAATATTTATAATTCTAAATCAAGAAGAGTCGTATTAAAAAGCTCTCTGTTAGGCTTAGCATCAGTTGCCGTTCCAAATATTCTTTATTCCAAAGGGATTAAAATGATGCCTGATGAGAGCGCATCAAATGAAGCTGTATTTCATCGCTATCCTTCCATTGATGACGCACTTGTATTAGAAATTGTAACACTATCTCATTTCAATCTTGATGGGGTAAAAAAACTAGTTAACAATCGCCCCGAATTAGCCAGAGCAACATGGGATTGGGCTTTTGGCGATTGGGAAACAGCCCTTGGCGCAGCCTCTCATGTAGGGAGACCAGATATTGCAAATTTTTTGATGAGCAAAGGAGCAAGACCGGGTATCTTTACTTATACGATGTTGGGTAATTATGATGCTGTTAAAGCAATGATTGATGGAACACCCGGGATTGAAGCTATTGCAGGGCCCCATGGCATAAGTCTACTTCAACATGCACAAGCAGGGCTCAAATCAGGAAGCTTATCTAAAAAACAAATGACTGAGTCAAACAAACTCATAAGCTATTTAGAAAAACTTGGCACGGCAAATCCAAAAGCTGTTACCCTCCCAATAACCTCCGCAGATCAAATAAAATACGTCGGAGACTACATGTTTGGTGATAAATCTAATGCAGGAGTTACTATTAAACAGGCTGACCAGCGTTATCTTACCTTAGGTAAACTAGGTAAATTTGGAGGCGCTTTGTATCAGAAATCTTCTAATGTTTTTACGTATAGCGGTACAAGTTCAATTGAAATATCGTTTTCAATCGAAAATAATGTAGTTAAGTCCCTCACGATTACCGAACCTAATCTGACCTTAAAAGCAATCAAGGTCTAGGACATATAGCATACTACGACCTTTTACACTTTACTACTTCTTGATGATCACCCTTGCTGTCCCAAATCGCATTGAGTCCTTTATACTAATTAAATAACACCCATTTTGTAGGTTATTCAATTCCATTGGGAATGATCCATTTGTAGGTATTACTGCTCTCTCCCTGGATATAATTCGTCCGGAGACATCGTATACGTCCACATACACAGGCTCATTCAACAGCAACCCCACATTAATCCAGAGAACACCGTTGCTCGGATTAGGATATACGGAAAGGGGAATGCTCTGCTCAAGATGGAAAATACTTGTACTCATCACTTCCTGGTCACCGGTAAATATGATACAACCCAATGCATCTTCCACTGAAAAGGTATGCACGCCATCTGGTAGATTTTCAAACACATTATTGCTCACGAATGGGCCTGCGTCGATCGAGTACACATAAGGAGGGACGCCCCCTGAAATCACATTTACAGTGACATCATTGTCTGATACAATGAGTTCTACATTCGCCATTTCCGGTTGTTCCACCAAAATTGGTCCTACTGCCATTGAATTTCCGCCATCATCCTGAATCCAAACCAGGTAAGCACCGGCAGAAAGGTTTGGAAATATTGGATCTGGTTGAAAATTGATATTATCCAGGCTATAGCTATAAGGAGGTGTACCCCCTTCCACTTCCACCATCAAGGAACCATCTATCCCATCATAACAAGTAACAGCTTGAGCTGAATGCAGTACTGAAAAATCAGTTTTATATCTGGCGATTCCAAAGTTAACGTCCGGCGATTGGCCAGCTATTCCTACAATCAATATTTTACCATCCGGCTGTATAGAAATATCCTGTGCTGCGGAACTGAGGCCGCCAACAGCAAGGGTTGTTGTTCCCTGATTTGCGAAAGTTGTGTCAAGCCCGCCATTTGGCATCATACGCGCCAGCAGCCAACGATTTTCGCCTCCTACCATATCTGATTTTCCGCAAACAACAATTTTGCCGTCCACCTGAATTGACATCCCATCTATACTGCTCCTCAAACCAAATGACCGGGAATATGTGCCTTCTGTCCCGAAGGTCTCATCCAAATTTCCAAGGCCGTCATACCGGGCCAAACCAATATCAGAAGTAAACGCCAGGTTACTATTATTGGCAGTACCGGCCGCCAAAATTTTTCCATCCGGAAGCAGCGTCATCGCTGCTATGTAATCACTACGCTGTTGGCCATCAATATCGGTAAGTACTTTGCCTCCGTTTCCAAAATTTTTATCCAAAGTACCATCCGGATTATAACCAGCAAGTGCAAAATCACCTATCGCTGACACGGAAGAAAAGCCACCTACTATAATTTTCCCATCCGGTTTTACCAATACGGATGAAGCAGCATCTTCTTCGCGAAAGTTAGTAATCACAACCCCGGAATTCCCAAAAAAACTATCTACTTTTCCATCCGTTTCGTAACGCAGTAAGCAGAAGTTAGAAAAGTTCCCATCAGCCACTCTACCTGCAACAACGATTTTTCCATCTGCTTGTAAGGCCACCGCCATGATCGTTTCATAACTCGTCCCCAGATCTGTAGTCACCCAACCGAATTGGCCAAAGGTACTATCGCGCGATCCATCCGGCATCAGACGAAGGATACTAAGATCCCCTTCATTCCCTTGCTCACTCTCCCCAGCCATAATAATCTTTCCATCCGGCTGCATTATAAGGGCATTTGCCCTGTCTGCATCTCCCAAATTATCAAAAATTGCTATACCGTTTACCCCAAAATCAAGATCCAACTCCCCATCCTCCATGTATCTAACAACAGCAAAATCAGCAGAAGCATTTTCCGTGGTCCATCCCCCAACCAATATTTTACCATCCGGTTGAAGTACCCCAGCAAAAGCAATATCAAATTTGTTCGAACCCAGGTCAAGAAAGTCTATCCCGTCCTGATTAAAGGTGCTGTCCAATACGCCGGCTTGGGCGGAGAGCTCCACCGTCAACAAAACGAATAAAGCCAAGTGCAATAAGGATCGTTTATTCATAGTAAAAGCTGTTTAAGCGTTAACAAAATGATTTAATGAGACAAGTTATTTTTTCAATATTCCATTCTTTATATCCCTAAGATAAAAAGAAATCATGCCGGCAAATGAAAAATATAATAATATTGGCGGCCTGCGCTCCTATCGTGCTACACTACCCTATCCTCGAGGATGACAAGGTTCACTATAAGCTTTCAATAGGAAACAAAACAAATTGCGCGTTGTGGATGAGCCTGCTGCTAATAGTGAGCCTACATCTCAGGGATAGCTATCAACAGACCTACCTATCTTCTGTCATTTTCAGTGATGTAGAAATATTGTAAATTTAGTTGCTCCCGTGTTGGTATAGCAGCTAGCTATGACGACGATAGCCCTACCCCTTTATGGCTCACCGAAAATAAATATCAAAGCAAAGGGCCCGGAAATAAAGTTGAAGATTAAATGAAACAGCACGTAAAAATTTGCTGCATAAGCAGTATTGAAGAAGCCAGGATGGCAATAGCACATGGTGCTTTTGCAATAGGCTTGGTTGGTCATATGCCCAGTGGGCCCGGGGTGATTGAAGATGATCAAATAAATGCCATTGCAAAAATAGTTCCACCTTCAATTTCGACTTTCTTATTAACAAGTGAAACCAAGGCGCATGATGTCATTAGACATTACAATCGCGTTAATACGACGACAATCCAAATTGTTGATCAATTAGAAAAACGAGCGTATGAAATAATTCGCAATGAATTACCAAATGTAAAATTAGTACAAGTTATTCATGTTATAAACGACCGCTCAGTAAAAGAAGCCATAGACATTTCAAAATTTGTAGATGCTATATTACTGGACAGCGGAAATCCAAATTTACCAGTAAAAGAATTAGGTGGAACAGGACGAACACACAATTGGGAATTAAGCCGGAAAATTAATAACTCAATTACCATTCCATTATATCTAGCGGGTGGACTTAACAAAAATAACGTGAGACAAGCGATCAAAACTGTTCAACCTTTTGGCATTGATCTTTGTAGTAGTGTTCGAACCAATGGAAGGCTCGATCAACAAAAACTCAAGGAGTTTTTTAATGCCTTAGCCAACTAACAGGATGAATTAAAGGTATTTCAGTGTACATAATACCTATCGCTACAGGTCCGCTATTTCGACATATATAATTACCTTCAGAAGTCTTCAACGCCACTAAAATGGAGTAAGTTGGTATTAAAAACAAGGCAAACAATAAGATAAGTGAAACCTGAAAATATATTTTATATATTACTTGCAGTATTCGGAACAATATTTTAAAACCAAAAAAATAATGGCATGCAAATCAATTATTTATTTATAGCCTTAGCGCTTCTGAGTATGGGCTGCAATGAAACCAATAAACAGGACAGTGTCTCCACTGAAGGCAGCAACGCCGAGGAAATTAATAAAAACGCCGAACCTGCATCAAGTGCTTTAAAGCAGAACGGGAACTATGCCTCTTTATTTAATAGTCCAGATTGTAAAGTCATTACAGCGGAAGAAATATCATCAGCACTTGGAATAACTTTTGTCGACATGGAGTCCAAAACGAAGTGTTCGTTCAAATCACAATTTCCCAATAACAAAACATGGTATTTAAGCATCCTTCGAAATGACATGAGCAAAAGTGACATTCAACGTGAAATACAGAGTTTTAAATCAGATGAGACAGGTCGTCTCGAACTTCAAATGAGTGAAACTGGTGACACTTATTTATGCACTCAACACTCGCATGGATATTTAACTTTATTTAATCCTAACTACAACGCCAGCATACTAATAAGATATGGAAGTGTTGGAGAATCAAGAGGTTTTACTGAAGAAGAACGTCTGGAACATCGTCATCTTGCTTTGCAATTAGCTAACACACTATTAACCAAACATCAAAAATAATTTCTACTAAAAAGCTCCTGAAGGATATTTTAATAAAATTTATTTTCTTTATTGAAGTATCCACCGCTAACTATAATTAGAATTTCATTTTGATAACACTGGATGTTATTTAGGAATCTTCTACTCCTTTTTACATTGTTTTTAAGTAGCCGTTATTTATTTACATTTCATTAATTCTGGCCTAATATCGAAAGCAGGAGCGATTACTCCGGCATTGGCCTTAACAAATTAGCTATGAAATGGAATTGGGCAAATAGCATTAGGTTTTCTACTTTAGTAACCTATAATTTCTTTTTACTCAAAGTTTCTAAATTGCGATTTTCAATAATGGATCTAGGAAAATATTCAAAATTGGAGACGGCTATTCCAAATTGTATGTTTCCTTTATGCAATCATTCTATGCCAAAAGAACAGATTGGAAAATGACAACTGGCATTTAACAACATAGAATGAAACTAAAGAAGCTATACTTTCCCATTGGAATAGTTTTTAGCATTGTAACAATACTCTCCTCTTGTATAGGGCAGGGCAGTACAGAAAATGCAAAAGCCCCACGCCAACAAGAATCTCATGAGGATAACAAAACGGAACTCGAT
Source organism: Saprospiraceae bacterium (assembly GCA_037968695.1). Classification (GTDB taxonomy): domain Bacteria; phylum Bacteroidota; class Bacteroidia; order Chitinophagales; family Saprospiraceae; genus Opimibacter. Next base: position 3,686 of record JBBKWA010000066.1, on the reverse strand, counting down.
TCAAAAGCAACCATAATCTATCAAGATGAAATGGAAAACTATTGGTTTGCAAGTGAAGAAAAGGGAGTGTACAAATATGACGGGAAAAGCCTTGTCCTTTTCACTTCAAATGATGGTCTTAGTAATTATCGCATATTAAGTGTTCAGGAAGACCATTTTGGAAATCTATATTTTGATACACCTGAAAGTGTTTTCAAATATGATGGACAAAAATTTACCCCTTTGCCTGTTGTAGAAAACCAAGCGTCAGCAAATGAGTGGAAATCAGCGCCAGGAGACTTGTGGTTTAGAATGGAATGGGACAAGTCTGGACCTTTTCGTTTTGACGGAGAAAAGCTATACCATTTAAAACTTCCGAAAAACATAATGGAAAATGAATTTTATTCAAAATACCCCAACGCTTCCTATAATCCTTATGGGATTTACACCATTTATAAAGACAGCAAAGGAAATATTTGGATTGGCACAGCTAATTTGGGCATTTATCTATTTGATGGAAAAGAAATTAGTTGGATGTATGAACATCAAATGACAGAAACACCTGAAGGTGGCGCTTTTGGTATTCGCTCTATCCATGAGGATCAAGATGGATACTATTGGATTTGCAATGCTAATTATAAATACACAATGTTACCTAATGCTATAGAAGGTAGCGGGCTCAAATCATTAAACCTAAAACGCCATATTGGAATAGAGAACAAAGAAGATTTATACTTTTTATCCATTTTGACTGACAATAATGGAGATTTGTGGATGCAAACTTTCGAACAAGGGGTATGGCTCAAAAATGGTAAAAAATTAAATCAGTTTTTTATTCATGATGATGGAAAAAATATTACGTCTACAGCTATCCTTAAAGACCATCAAGGAGAATTGTGGTTTGGAACACAAAAGGATGGGCTATTTAGCTATAATGGAATCGCTTTTGAAAAATTTATACCAACTTTTGAGCACAACCATTAACCCTGTATATACCATATAGCGCCACTTGGGATGTTGCGATTTCAAATAATAACCGTTGTTGGGCAACCCAAGAGATAAAACTGCAGATTCTCTTTCCTCGCCTAATCTATTCTTTTGGTAAAATTGAAAGTCTTAACAAAAACGGCGGCTTTCTTCGTTATGAGCGCAGACCGCACCGTCTACCATGTATGAATAATGTAACTCTTTCATAGGATTGTGTAACAATTAAGCTGTTTAACTGCATCATCTTTACATGAACTAACAAAAAAAAATGAAAATATTATGGACAGCGGTAAAATATTATTAGGCGTATTGGCAGGAGCTGCGATAGGAGCCACAATTGGAATTCTGTTCGCGCCCCACAAAGGTTCGGTCACACGCAAGAAGATCTCAGAAAAAGGCAATGAATATGCAGAAGGTTTGGAAGACAAGTTTCGCGAGTTCATGGAAAATATGACTGAGAAATTTGAGCAGATGACTGCTGAAGCACAGAAAGCGAGCCACAAAGGACAAACTAAAGTGGAACAGCTATTGAAAGATGCTGCCAAGGCGGTTCACCCAAAAGACTGATCTTTTGAAAGCAAATCAAGAAGTCAATGAATTAGAAAAGCTTTACGACAAGGTTGAGGCATTCGGCACAATAAGCTACGAGCTCGCCAAACTGAAATCCTTGGAGGCCACGACCATTGTGGCCACCTCATTGATAAGCACGTTGAGTGTCTCTGTCATGTTGGTGCTATTTACTATTTTTTTCAATATTGGGGTGGCGCTATGGCTTGGTTCCCTTCTGGGCGAGCCCTTTTACGGCTTTTTCATCGTAGCCATTTTCTATCTCGTTGTAGGTCTGGTGTTTTACTTTTTCCTCTATGGTTGGATTAAAAAATCGATCAGCAGGCTCATCATAACTGAAGCACTTAGCTAACTCAAGACATGCAAATGATCACATCGTCAAATGAATTACGAGCTGCCATTGTTGCTCTGGAACTTGCCCAAGGGCAAGCTGGAGCTACCCTTAAAACGGAATTCTATGTTGCCTTTTATAAGATACAGCCAATAAACATCATCAAAAGCACAGTTAAAGAGGCCATTCAATCCCCGGACCTAAAGGAGGATTTGATCAATGCTTCCCTGGGGATGGCACTAGGCTTTGTTTCAAAATCCCTTTTTGAAGGAGAAACCCACAGTCCAACGCGAAAACTCATAGGCAAGGCGCTTATGAGTGGTGTGACATTTATGGTGGTTAAGAATCCTGAATTTGTAAAAGCAATCGGCAATAAATTTATCGATCTGTTCAGAAGCCCGTCGACGGAGGAGGAAATGGAAGAACCAGAGGATATGGACGAAAAGTTTCATGCTGAACACCTCGAATGAACAAGCCTATCAAGTTGCCCATTTACGCAAAAGCTACTTTTTTACTCATCGGGGGTTACCTCTTTCTTTACATGCTTTCCGTCGGACAGGAGATCATCCTTCCGCTGATCTACGGAGCCATTATTGCTGTTCTGTTAAATCCGATGGTTGGATTCCTGGTAAAGAAGAAGGTCAATAGAATCGTTGCGGTTTCGCTGATTCTCTTTTTATTATTCTTAATCCTTTCCGCTCTGGTAATATTAATTGTATGGCGGATGAATACTTTGAATGATGGGCTGCCTACGCTAATGGCCAAGTTCGAAAGCTTATTAGATCAGGTGGCGCATTGGATCTCCGTACAATTTCACATCCGTGAATGGAAGGTTGACCTTTGGATGACAGATTCCAAAGAAGAATTGATGAACGATAGCAACACGGTTATCGGCACCACACTTGCTGCCATGAGCGGCCTTTTAGCCACTCTGGTCCTTACCCCTGTCTATGTATTCCTAATGTTGGTTTACGAACCGCATCTGGTTCAATTCATCCATCGTTTGTTTGCAAAAACCAGCTTGGCCAACGTGGATAAAGTAGTCGCTGATGTAAATGGCATTATCAAAAGCTATCTTTCAGGACTATTCATTCAATTCATTATAGTCACAGTCCTCGACATTGCCGGATTGCTATTATTGGGCATCGAATATGCCGTGGTGCTTGGTATTATTGGGGGCTTTCTCAACCTTATTCCGTATTTGGGAGGCATGATTACCATGCTGCTCTTTGCGGCCATTGCGCTGGTTACAAAAGCACCAATCTATGTGGTGTATGTGATAATCCTTTATGGTATCATCCAGTTTATTGACAACAATCTCCTTGTTCCAAAGGTGCTCGGTTCAAAAGTGAAACTCAATGCGCTCATTTCGATCTTCGCGGTCCTGGCGGGTGGCATGCTTTGGGGCATTCCGGGCATGTTTCTGTCCATTCCATTGGTGGCTATCGTCAAACTCATTTTCGACCAGTTCGAATCCTTGAAGCCCTGGGGTTTTTTAATGGGAGAACCCGAAATAGCAGCGCCCCTTATCTTCAAAAAGAAATAGCTATTGCCCTCTGTATCATTAGGACTTTAAGTGGGCCATTCACATTTTCCATACCCAGAAGGCAGGCTGAGAATATCCACCCGCTCGCCGAATTCGAAGACACTTACCTTCCAAATCAGCCATTAGGAAGATGTGCATCAATTAGGGGCAGCAGAATTTTCTTAACATTGTGTTTCTAAAATCGAACGCACAGCCTAACAATATATACTATGGCTGTAATTAATACAAACAATTATGTTACTTAAAAACGTACTCTCGAACGCAACAAAGTTCATT
>JBBKWA010000065.1:0-19152 GCA_037968695.1 Saprospiraceae bacterium | reverse complement strand
ATGTTTTATTCAATATAACAAGACTATCATGTTTAATAAATTGGTTGGAATTGTAAGCCTCCTGATCTATACTTCCTTCTCTGTCGGCAGTTATAATGCAAATTCTGCTTAAATAATTTGGAGGTGAATTTTCATCAAACACTGTCATTTTTAATATGTCAACAAGGCGATTCTCATCAAAATCATCTTCCTCGTCTAAGAAACCAACGGTCTGTGCATATGTAATTGTAGTATTGCTTTGGTTTGTAAATATTCTGAGATTGTATTCATTATTATAATAAATGGTAATCCGTTCATTTTCGCAAGTATCATATTGAAAGTTTGATCTTATCCATTCAACATTTGTTGAAAGCTCATATCGATGATCTATTCCGGCACTATCTTTATAGATAAGTGTGTTTACATTGTCACCTGCTTCATAGGTAAGACTTATAGGTTTTAAGAGGTGTTCTCCATAATCCAAATCATAGCATGCCTCTTTTTTGCATGACATCAGGCAAAAAATGAACAGAAACACTAGGAATAATTGAATGGTTTTAATCATAAAATAATTTTGCTTGCATCTAACTATGTTATACCCGCTACAATGTTGCGGGATACATTCTAATCGAGAGATCAAACGAAAGTTTCAGGAGAGCCCTCCTCACCTCACAACATCCAGTTTCAAATCTCATTTCCTAAGATACGAGGAAAGTCAGAAAAGATCGAATAGACTATTGAAATAGCAAACTCCCTTGATTGTAAATAATTAATGTGGCTCCGTTCTTCATTATCCAGGCGTTATCGGTTGAGTTATTAACGAAGACATTCCCACGAATCCCCATAAAGCCAAAATTTTCTAAAAACGCAGCAGCATTATAAGTCATTTGAGCACCTTGCCTTATTGATATCTGTTTGCAGAAGAATATTGCGCCATTTGGATTTTGACCGATGCTCATCAGGCCGTTTTCCAATAAAGGAAAGTGAGGAACGCCAGCGGGAATGACCACATTGCTGTTGATATTCGGTAGGATGGCCAGTTGCCAGTTTCCTATGTCATTCCAGTTTTCATCAATTGCTCCGGTCCAGAAATAACTCAATACTTTTTTATTCATGGCATAACCATCCTGATCACCGCCGGTGTAGATAGAAAGCGTATTGTTAAAACCGGATGTCGCATATCCGTCTTCTGTAGCGCCCGTGTAGATGGATACACTGTTATTTAGTTTTTCTCTATGGTATCCATCTTTAGCACCTCCATTATAAATGGAAGAAGGATTGATTAATTCGTTGGAATCAAATCCGTCGCTCGACCCACCGGTGTAAATTGAATTAGTGCTTAGGTGTGCTGCGCGATCATACCCGTCTTTGTTTCCTCCTGTAAATTGGGCAGAAGCAATTCCGGCATATAAAATGAAAAGAAAAGTCCAAGTGAATCTCATCTCAAAATCATTGGAAGATTAATCTTCGAACACCTCTTGCGCCCACATTGGCTGATCGAGTAGTGGCTGAGAGAATAGTTGTTTTTCCTTTGGAGATCGGCTCAATCGTTGGTGCTTCAGGGTCTTGCGACGCTAGAAATTGTGCACCATCAGTCCATGCAGATTGCTCGGCATTTCCCAAGGCATCTAATGCTCCATCGCCATATTGTAAGCGTGCAAAATTATCGCTTTCAACACCATACATAAACTCGCCTAAATTATGCATGTCCATCATTCCCCAAAACGTGCCCCCTGCATCCGTTCTATCGGATGTGCTCGTCGCAGAGAAACCTGCGCGTAAGGGTTCAGTTTTGAAAAGTGATTTTAGGAAGCCTACGTTGGCTGTTGACTCACTGTCTGTCCCGGCACTAGTCACAGCTCCGGCGTCATTGTAGGTGTCTGTACCCCAAGCATATTCTTCCGCTACTGCTGGCATATCTTCGCCTCGGCAAAATTTTTCATATTCCAGCTCAGAAATCGGTCTTAATCCCGCCCAATCCATATACGCTAAAATATCAGCAGGCGAAATATGATTCATGACAATATTGCCACCGTCATTGGCAGAATTTTGAGGGGGAGTTCCATCCAAGTCCAGAAAAAAGTTAATCGCCCCGGTACCAATATTTACATCACAAGCTATAGGATTTCTATCTGTAGCCGTTGGGGTATCGGTCATGACATATTTGTTCGAAGCCGTCGTCCCGGAAATGTCCGCTTTCACCCTGGATTCCTGTTGTCCGCGTGTCAGGGTATTGAGAAAATCGACGTATTGCTGCGCCGTTATTTTGTATTTCATGCAATATATAGATCCCCAGCCCTTTGGAAAACCGGCGCTTAAGTGTTGGCTGGAGCCCGAGCCTTCCTGATTAAAATCGCCACTATCTTCTCCTCGCATGATAGCATCTTCGCTGGTGATATTCCAGGGAACAGAATTGTCCCCATCCGCGTAAAATCGCCCGGTAGAGGCGCCATCCCCGGCATTAAAATCTCCACCGTCCACAAAAACCATCTCAGTGGCAAATACTCTGAAATCCTGATATTGCCCTAAAAGTGGTGCTAGTTCAAGGGTAAACATTTGAGGTCCAAAGGTGTCCACACCTAGAGTACTTTTATAAACTATCAATCCGAGATCATCATACGATATATACTGGACATAACCTGATACTGCTATGCTATCGATTACTTCAGCATGCAACCAGTTATCCCCACCATTTGGAGCGTATTTGATAAATACCCAGGCGGCATCGAACAAATCAGGTGAACCCGCCCATAATGTAAAACTGTTCTCCCAGTAAAGGTCAAAGCTGAGTTGGTTCGTGGAGCTGTTAAAACTGATATTCGAAACGTTGATGCCATTGCCATAAAGGGTGGTGGAGGCGAGTATAAGAAGGATACAGATATGGTTTTTCATGGTTCGATGGCGGTTTTATTGAAGTGGTGACAAAATAGTTGACCTGGCAGGTATTACCTTTTTGAATTCTGCTTTAAAGTAATAAATATAGCATTAAGGACAAAATCACTCACGAGGGCATGGCGGAAACTGAAGGATGACGATGAGCGGATGTAAAAACCAAAATCAAGTAGTGATCAGCATTTAATCTGGCTCATTACATCCAATTCTAAATCTCATTTTCTAAAATAAGAGGAATCTCAGCAAGATGTCAGTAGGTTAATTCTAATGAGTTAGGAGTCTACTTAGGTACCGCCAGAAAATAACAATCAGTACCTTTCCAAAACTGATCTTCGAAATCTTTTCGGGTGAAGGCCTTGTTTGTTTTTCCCTTTAGGTAGTCACCCATTAGGAGTATCTGATAATTTAGTTTTCCCACTAAAAAATCGTAGACGTCGCCGGGCTTAACACCATACTTATCAGCACCACCAATGCCGTGCTCAAATATGATATAAGGGTGCCACTTGGTTAACAAATTAATAGCGCCGTGCAGGACATCATGCTCGCCACCCTCTACATCTATTTTGATGACAGACACACGCGTTTCCAGGTCAAGGATGTCATCCATTTTCCTGACCTCAACATTAATCTCATCAATTGTTTCTACGCCTTTGTATTGTCGCTGTTGAAGACCTGAATACGTCGGGTTGCTGACCACATGATGAAAGGTGGTCGTGGTGTTTTCATTTCCCAGGGCAAAGGGATAAACATCTACCTGATGCGCAAATCGATCTTTTATTAAGCTGTATTGTGCAGGGACAGGTTCGAATGCGATATGTCTTGCCTTAGGCGCTGCATGGATCATCGCTTTAAGGATGTCGCCGCGATAACAGCCTACATCTACACATATGCTCTCAGCAGAACAAACTTTATTTAATACCGCTTTAGTCTGACGATCATAGCGTTCATTGAGCGTCAGTGGCCAGGGCCACCAGTGGACAATCTTTTTAAGCAGTTCTCTCATTTCTCAAGCGGAATTGGCAAGTTATTATAAAGTATCATTTTAGGAAAATATTGAACACAAGTATCTCCTTTTAGGCTGATTGAGAGATTATCAATAACCGGACCTACATTATCAATAAATAAAGCATATTCATATCCAGCGCCTAAAGTAGTCAAAGGGAAAGAAACTTCCAGCCAATTGCCAAAGGCTTCCGACCATAAGATGTTATCGCGATGAAGTCCTGTATTTTTCGTGATTTGGCCTAAAGGGTTGGTTTCCGTTAGGCGCGGAACAGGTGCTGCTCCTTTTTTGTTGTCCACATGCGACCAGAAACTCACATGCCACTCGCGCGCTATAGAAGAAGTATCTATATAAGACCAAATTTTTGTTTTAAGGGATAAAATTGGTAATGCTCCCGTGCCGGACATTAATGTATCACATTTATTATCATCAAATCCATCAAACCATCCGATGCAGTTATTCTCCTCAGGAGCATCTGAAATATTCGGCAGCGCAACTTTCGTAAAGGCTTCTACGGGTAAGGTGTATAACGTGATGGACTTGTAGGCGCCTATCTTCTGTGCCTGATCTATCCACTTTTGTTCGGCAGGAATGACAAACTCTTCTTCACAAAGTAGAAGGATAGGTTTATTATTAAACATTGCTGCCCGACGTTTGGATGCATAAGGGGTGGCTATTAATTCTACCAAATCCAATCCCTGCGAAATGGATGTTCGGGACATCGCATAACCAATTAAGGGTAGGCCGGTTTCAGTTGAAGCATGAATTCCCTCGCGCAAAGTCCATTGCCCTCTGGTCACACCCATGTTTTCGTTTCCTATGGCTACTAATGGAAATTGTAAGATAGCCTGAAAGTCATCTGGGGAATATCCATTCGCGCTTAGCAAAGGGACATAATCATCTTGAATGTCATTAATTGATGTGTTTATATGAAAAACGGGTTTGCTCACCGCATTAATATTTAGCCATGATTCAAATCCCCAAACAAGTAATACAGATCCCAGCATATAACCTCCGATCCGGCCAAGATCGCTTTCTTTTATTTTCAAATAGGCTTGCCATAATAGATAACTACAAACAAGCAGATACAAGTAGTAAAACGGGATGCCGAATCGCCCAAGTCCACGGAATTGTTTTAAGACAGGAACGGTGTCCCATAAAAACTTAAAACCGTATTGGTAAAAGATACCTGCAGCCATACACCAGCAGATAACCGCAGTCCAAAGGAAAGCCTTTAAGTGCTTATCAAAAGGTTCCTTTTTGTTTTTCCAGAAAAGAAAGATGAAGGCTGCGGGTAAAAGCAAAAAACCTATAAGCCCAACATAAGCCACACGTTCATACACAACATTTTCCCTTTCTAATAATTTTGTCCATACCTTATCAAATGGAGATAGTGTAGAGAAAAATGTTGTATTAAAATCGATTGTATGATTATCAATACCGTAAGGCTCGGTAGGTCTGTCCTGAATAGGATCAGTCCACTTTTTCAATCCCACAAGAAATAATCCCGGAAGGATGAGGGCACCCAATAACCATGGAACAATTTGTTTAACGGCCGATTTGTCTTTTCGATTATAAATCCACCAGAATATGGTCATAGAAAAAACAACTACTGAGCTAAACAAAAGGAAATACATATGTGTCAAGCTCATGACTATCGTTAAACAACCCAACGCTGTAGCCCAAAGCCAGCGTTTGCTTTTAGTGCGGATGACGATATCCAGGAGCAAAAGCAACAACGGTATATAGAAAACATATCCAAGACCATAATGCCCATGCAATCGCCAGAGTTGTGGGGACATGAAGGTGATACATGTTGCCGCACCAAGTGCCCACCATCGACCTATACGCCATCTTCTTAAGAGCAGGTAGGTGATCAGGAAACCGAGATAAATAGAAATCAACAATAGCATGTTTAATGTGCCAACAACATGTCGATCCATATTCATTACATGCCTGTCAATCCATTGTAGTGTAAGTGCCAGAATGGGCTGATTATCGGTGTAGATAATATGTTCGCCATAGGGGTAGTTCATTCCGGTAAAATGCCAGCCTGAATCGTGCTTGACATAATAGTCTAAAGTGTAATAGTTTTTCAAACCATCACCACCGCCTTCTAAAAGATAACATGCGGGACATTCAATGACTTCTTGAAAAAGGCAATAAATCACCATGCCCGGAATGGTGAGCACAAGTGTGATCCATAGAATTTTTAGCCATGAAAAAGTGCGTCTCATGCGAGTATCATTTTCCGCAACCTGATTGACGAATGAGTTTTTCTCATCTGGTATTTTGACATAGTCCATTGGGAATTATCCCCAGCATTATTTTGCAATAAAGAATACGTCAAAATTAAGAAAGAATATGATGAAGTAATGAATGCGTCACATGCATTGTGGCGAGATTCAAATTTCAGCTAGAAAACCCAACTATATCGTTCGCTCAGGGAGACAAGAGCTGATTTGGGGATATACTTAATACCTCCGTTTGTTTTTGGTCTTGTTGTTTTGATTGCGTCTTCCATGCTGACCACCACCGGAGCCTTTTCCTTTACGGCGCGGTGCGCTAGGCGGCGGTGTTTGAACATTTTTGTAATTATCAATATTTGCGTCGGTAGGCAAATCAATTTCTCCGCCAGACATTTTGCGCAAATCAGCTTTGATCAGTTCATCATTGACAAATTGTTCCTTTCCCCAGGTGCGATAGGCCAGCTTCATATAGGACCCAATGACTTTTGCAAATTCATCGCGTTTTATACCGGGTTCCATTGCCTTGGCCTTTTCCACCATGTTATGGACATTCCAGCCATAATGACGATATGGGATTTTCTTTTGTGGATAATCCATATCCTCGGAGGGGATCATAAAGACATCGCCTTTTTTATGAATGACTACGGTTTCCGGAACGACGGCCTCTAATTCATAACCTGCTATGAAATAGAGATGATTCCAAAGTTTGTCTTCAATCTCTTTGGAGGTTTTAGTTCCTGGAAGCATTTGATTCATTAATTCAATCAACGTTTCCACATACCACTGCCTTTTTTCAGGGTCCTCTATTTCTCTGGCATGCTGCACCAGTTTCTGGATATTTCGTCCATATTCAGGAAGGATTAGCTTTTCCCTGGCAGAGTTATACTCCAGTATGCCTTCTCCTATTGTTTTATTTGTTTCTTCTAATTCCATGCTGTGCTTTGGCGTCTATATAATGAAATGTTCTTTTATTAGTAATGTTAGTCTTTTTAAAACTTAATCTTGCCCAACGGCAATTGATTATTCCACTGTAACCGATTTTGCGAGATTTCTTGGTTGATCTACATTACAACCACGTAAGCAAGCAATGTGATAGGAAAGCAGTTGGGTAGGTATGACGGAAAGGAGTGGTGAAAACGGTTCTGCAGTCTCAGGAATTTCTATAACGTGATCTGCGTGTTTTGATATTTCCTTGGCACCATTTGAAACAATCGCAATGACGGTTCCTTTCCTTGCTTTTACTTCCTGTATATTATTTAAAATTTTATCGTAAGCACTTTGATTTGTAGCAACGACTACGACCGGCATATTTTCATCGATCAAGGCTATTGGGCCGTGTTTCATTTCAGCAGCGGGGTAGCCTTCTGCATGAATATAAGATATCTCTTTAAGTTTGAGTGCACCTTCCAGTGCCACCGGAAAATTATAGCCTCTGCCCAAATAAAGCGAATTATTGTAAGCCGTCATTTCAGAAGCAATATATTTTACCTGCTCTTCTATTTTAAGTGTTTCAGCGATTTGCTCCGGGATTCTGGCAAGGGCAGATATAAGTGTTCGATACCTCGAGGAAGAAATCGTTCCACGCCTTTTTCCTAGCCAAAGGGCGGCCATACTCAAAAGCGCTACCTGTCCGGTAAATGCTTTTGTAGAAGCGACGCCTATCTCTGGTCCGGAGTGGATATATGACCCTGCATCCGTCAATCGGGCAATGGAAGAACCTACCGCATTGACTACGCCATAGATCATTGCACCTTTTCCTTTAACATGTTCGAGTGCTGCCAAGGTATCTGCTGTTTCCCCTGATTGCGATAGAGCCATGACAATATCGCCTTCGCGAATGATTGGATTCCTGTAGCGCAATTCCGACGCATATTCAACCTCTACCGGGATACGTGCGAGATCTTCAAAAAGATATTCTCCGATAAGACCAGCATGCCATGATGTACCACAACCGGCAAGGATGATGCGCTCTGCATTTTCAAACAATCCACCATACTCTTCCATACCACCCAGTTTGACCCATCCTTCATGGTCATTAAGGCGTCCCCGCATACAGTCCGAAACAGTTTGTGGTTGTTGATGTATTTCTTTGAGCATGAAGTGCTCGTAACCACCTTTTTCAAGTTCTTCGATGCGAAGTGAAATCTCTTCAATATGTGGTTTCTGCACTACATTTTTACTGTCTTTGATGGTGACCCCTTCATTTCTGTCCAGGATGGCGATTTCATTATCCTTGAGATAGATTACTTTGTTGGTATAGCGCACAATAGGCGTTGCATCAGAACCAATAAAGTATTCACCATCACCCATCCCTACAACGAGTGGGCTTTGTTTTCTTGCTGCCACTATGACATCTGGGTTTCTGTCATCAGCCACCACGATAGCATATGCCCCTACGACTTGTGATAAGGCCATACTAAGGGCATCCGCAAGACTAAGTTTTTCTTTGTTTTGATATGCCTCAATCAGATTGAGAAAGATTTCAGTATCTGTCTCACTGGTAAATGTATATCCTTCTCTGGTGAGTGCTTCTTTAAGGACGGCATAATTTTCAATAATACCATTGTGTATTAATACAAGGTGACCATTATTGGAGACATGGGGATGGGCATTGATATCATTTGGTTCACCATGTGTGGCCCAACGTGTGTGGCCCATTCCGGCTGTTGCCGTTAATTTTTGTGAACCGATGAAATTTTCCAGCTCAGATACTTTACCCTTTTTCTTAAACACCTTCATGCCATTCTCCAATAGGGAGATACCGGCACTGTCATATCCTCGGTATTCCAGTTGCTTCAATCCTTGTATCAAGATGGGATACGCAGGACGGGGACCAATATATCCGACTATTCCGCACATAATATTACTGAATTACGATAGTTGAAATTTCGAAGACTGCCATGGATTTCTATCAATGTGTTGGAACATCTATACGATGTATTGACAGAAATAATAATTAAAGGCATCTTTTCTATATCACTTATCTATTGTTGTATAGGCTATTCTCAATCGAGGGGCATACGTTGGGTGATCAGGGCCAAATATGACAGACCGGTTTGGCCGGTTCCCCTTTGCAAATGGATTGAAATATATAATATTTTCTTTATCTCCGCTATAAATGCTCTTGATTTGCAGCGTAATATTCATGTTATATCTGTAAATCAACGGATCCGATTGGACTTCAGTTAGTTTGCCACCATACAGGAAGTTAAAAGATTCTGTTGTACTACTGCTTCCAGTGAGTCCGAGTGCTACAATTACATCTTCGGAGTTGACAATCAAGGAATCCTGTTTTTCCTGGGTGATACAATACAACGAAGGAGGGTAAAATGCACTCATATCACCTTCAGGAAATGTACAATACAATTCAATTTCGGCCTGATTAATAATTGCATCTCCTAAAGTATCTAACCCTTCAAGTCGCATTTTAGTTCTTACGCCTGACATCCCCTGAATATAGAAATACTCTTCATCCGGGTCTGGACCCAGCGAAGATTCTACCTGAGATCCTGTGTAATCATGTTCCATATGGACGGTTTTAACGCCGCCGGTCGAAATGACAAATTTAAATTCCTGATCAAAAGCAGGATCCTTGTCGTAATAAAAATACATTCCACTGACGGCATCTACCAGCTTAAATCCAAGCATGGTATTATTCGCGCCGGTCATTTTTATATAAAGCCCATTAAAATAATGCAGAAAGCTATCCTGATTAGAAAGCGTAGCATCATTCTGAAGTGTTAACTCCGTCATTTTTAGAACATCAAGCGGAATACGTACGCAGGGCGCATAAGTGATGGTGTCATTTGGTCGTATAACGTTGACTGGATCTTTAGGTTTGGGGATAAAGGTCAGCGAACCCAAAAGATCAGGGCTCGTAAGAAATCGCTGATTAGAATAATAGTTAGTATTAAAATCAGGATTTTCCATCATGCGATATACTTCAAGCGTTACCGGCTCATCGATGGTGCCATACAGTCCTAAAGTATCATAGCGCAACTGAAGTATAACAGAGTCCAGTGTAGAATTTTTCAGGATTGTAGCTGGACTTGGAAGTAATGTTTGTGTGTAAATATCAGCAACAAACCGCCCAAATATTGGTTCCTGTATCTCGCCACATAAATAAGTCACCAGCTGGCGACTGGTATTATCACTATGAACGATAATGCTGTCCGTTTTTTCTGTAAAAAATGTCAGATCAAAATAGTCGACATAGTTCAATGAAGCCTTTTGGTCATCCAAAAATTCGGAGCCAAGCGTTACAGGCTTACTACATGATAAAATGATTAACAGGAAAAAGGCAGGAATAAATACAAGTCTGCTGTGCATATTTTTAAAAACTACCAGGGTATCGGAACGCTAATTATTAATCCATTAGCTCCTTATATAAATCGAAATAAACCTGCAATATATCTTCAGGTTCCTGATGTTCAAGCATTTGCTTTTTAGAGCCTTTTGCTTCTTTTGCGAGAGCCGGATCAAGTTCTTTTGCCCCCTGGATTAAAGCATCAGCATATTGAATGGCTCCTTTGTGAAGATTAACGCCTCCATTGCCATCTTGGTATGCCTCAAGATCTTTAGGTTGAAGATTATTTATGGAGGCTTTCGTAAAAAAGTCCTCTTTGAAATTCTCGTGAAGAGATTCATTGTATAAGGAATAGATAATCTTGCTCTTTTTGAAGAGTGGATCATCCTTATAGGCTGTTCTTAAGTAAAGCGGTACTAGAGAAGTCATCCAACCATGGCAATGGACGACATCCGGTGCCCAGCCAAATTTCCGAACTGTCTCTACAGCCCCTTTGCAAAAGAAAACCATTCGATCCTGATTGTCTTCAAACAGCTTCTTTGAACCATCGCGGAAGACAAACTTGCGCTTGAAAAACTCCTCATTATCAAGGAAATATATCTGAAGACGGGCTCCTGGTAAAGAAGCTACCTTAATGATCAAAGGGTAGTCATCGTCATCAATGATGATATTCATCCCGGAAAGGCGAACCACCTCATGCAGACGGTGTCTGCGCTCGTTGATATTACCGAATCTAGGCATCAGGACCCTGATTTCCATACCATTATCCTGTGTGAATAAGGGTAGAATCTTTAAAAGGGCTGAAATTTCTGATAATTCTGTATAGGGAGACATTTCCTGTGTCAGGAAAAGCACGCGTTTTTTGCTACTCATTTTCTACGTTATCCTAAGGTCATCAAATACATGTTCCACAAGAGCGCTAATCGCTCAAAAGGGCTGCAAAGATAACTATTAATCAATATTAAAACGCTGAAAATCAGTGAATTTAGGCTAGCACATCAAGGACATTAAAATATCTATGTGTAATATTCTGATTTTAAGCGATGTATGAAAAACCGCTAATGAATCAATCCAAAATGCTTCCCTCCTTCAATCACGTGGTTATAAAAGACAAGAAATAACTGCGTTAATGCTAATCCCCTTCAAATTCCAGTACAATAGAATTCATGCAATACCGCTTGTAGGTCGGCGGCGGGCCATCATCGAAGATATGGCCAAGGTGCGAATCACATCGACCACAATTGACCTCTATTCTTTCCATGTTATGAGATAGATCTTCTTTAAATTTGATCGACTTGGGACGCATTGGTTCGAAAAAACTTGGCCAGCCACATTCACTGGCAAACTTTCCTTCTGAGCGAAAAAGTGAATTTCCACATACCTTGCAAAAATAGGTGCCGATCCCGGTATAATCCCAGTACTTCCCAGTGAATGCGCGTTCGGTTCCTTGTTCTCTTGCTACCTGATAAACATCCGCCGGCAGAATTTTTTTCCATTCCGCGTTTTTGACATTTAACTTGGTGGTATCCGTACGGGAGTAGTATGGGTTATTCTCCACAGTTTCATTAGGAATACCCTGTTTGTTATGATTATGATTGGACTGTGAACATCCATTTCCCAAAAAGGTAAAGACCATCAAAGCCAATAAAATATTTTTCAAATGATTGTCCATTTAACTGTTGTTAATGTGAAATTGGAAGCAAACCATTACCTAGCGAAATCCAGATAATACGATTAACCCTTTTGCCCAAAGAAAGTTCACGCAAAGGCAAAGGTGTTCTTCTGCCTGTAGGTAAAAATATTGCACGCAGAGGCAGCGTTTATTTTTCTTAACCCTAAGCCCCTAAGCCCCTAAGCTTCTAATTCAAAAATCCAACTTATCACCATGCGTATGCAACCACGCCTCATGTTTTTTATAATTTGGATCCGCCTTAGCCACCCATTTCCAAAAACGTGGACCATGGTTCATTTCTTTAAGGTGGGCGAGCTCATGGATGATGATATGATCCATAATATGAATTGGGGCAAGTAAAAGTTTTGATGAGAAATTAAGATTTCCACTATAGGCACAACTTCCCCATCGACTATGTAAATACTTTAACTTGATATTGGTGATGTCTTCGTTATAATAGCGTCGATTATATCCTTTCACTCGTTCTGAAAATTCGGGTAATAATTCTGCGGAGATTCCTCTGGATATTAACGTCGCCACAAAATCACGGGTGTAGTAATCATTTTCTTCCAACTTTGGTAACGCCAGAATTAATTGATTCCCTTTCGTATGAACAGTCCCCGTTGACTTTGCTTTATTCGTGGTCAGCTCAAGAATAAAACTTTTGAAAACGGTTTTTATCACCTGCCCTGAATGATACTCTTTGCTCATCCAACGCTCTGCCATCTCTGGCTTTTCGGTGAGCGTTTCCAACAACCACTTTTTAGCCCAAATTAATTTTTCGTGCTTAAACGTTTTTGGTGCTGTATAGGGTATCCTGAGATAAGCGGATGTCTTCCCTATAGATACACGCGTATCAACTCGCTTCTCTTCAATAATCAGCAAAGGCAAATGAATGCCATTCCAACGCAATGAAGTACGAGTCTGTCTGTTATGCATGTTTCAAGGCAAAAGTTTTCATAATTTCCGCCAGCGTTTCCACGCCTTTTTCCGGCATTGCATTGTAGATAGAGGCTCTGAATCCACCTACGGATTTGTGTCCTTTCAAGCCACTGCAACCAGCCTCTTCGCTGAAAGCCAGAAAGTCTTTACTGCGCGCATCATCTGCCAGATTAAAAGTGACATTCATGTGAGATCGGTCTTCAGGAACACTATGGCCTATATAAAACGGAATAGCATCGATGACATCATACAGCAGTTTCGCTTTTCGTGCATTGATTTCAGCCATTGCAGAAAGGCCTCCGTTTGCTTTAAGCCATCGCATGGTCAGCATGCTGACATAGATTGGAAATACAGGAGGAGTATTGTACATCGATTCCCCATTGATATGCGTTTCGTATTTGAGCATAGTCGGCATGACTTTGTTGACCTTGCCTAACATATCTTTTCTTAAAATAACCAGTGTTACACCAGCAGGGCCTAAATTCTTTTGTGCGCCCGCATAGATTAGCCCAAAGCGATCGATATCAATTGGTCTGGAAAAAATATCTGAAGACATATCACATACCATTGGAATCGGACTGTCAGGCCATTCCTGATATTGTGTTCCAAAAATCGTGTTGTTGCTTGTGGTATGCAGGAAAGCATAATTAGGATCGATAGCGTATCCTTTTGGAATATGAGTATAATTGGACTCTTTCGAACTGGCGATGACATCTACCTGCCCAAGAATATTCGCCTCTTTAATTGCTTTTGCAGACCATGAGCCTGTGTCGACGTAAGCCGCTTTTTCACCTTCAGGCAATAAATTCATTACCGTCATAAAAAACTGAGTACTGGCCCCCCCGGATAAAAACAATACTTCATAATCATCGGACAAGCCAATTAACTCCCTGACAAGCGCATTGGCTTCATTCATCACCGCTACAAATTGGGGCGAACGATGCGAAATTTCAAGTATAGAAAGCCCGATGCCATTAAAGTCAAGCACAGCCTGTGAAGCTTCTTCAAAAACGGGTTGAGGATGTATTGATGGTCCTGCAGAGAAATTTATTATCTTTTTCATAATTGAATTGTTAAAGCAACAACAAATCTACAATTCACATTTCAAACGATGATTTGTATTATTTTATCGCCGAAAAAGTAGCTATGGTATAATAAATATGGAGTTTTTATTATTTTTTTAAACCTTAGCTAATTAGGCAATAAAACGATTTATTTTGAGTTTTCAATGCATTGAAAAGAAGATTTGCCACTAATCATCCCTTATGAAAAGACCTCAACTTATTGCCCTTATTGGCATTCCACTACTTCTCATTGGTGCTTATTATTTCTTTCGAAACCCTGATTCGAAGGCTACCGGCACGGAAAATTTACTTGCTGAAGTAAAGGAGGCCCCCATGTCCGTCAATATTCATGCTCCCGGTGAACTAATGGCGCGACGATCAGAAAAGATCAAAGGCCCTGATGGTTTGCGCTCAGTAGGCCTTTATCAATTGACCATTGCTAATCTTGTGCCAGAAGGTACCGTGGTTAAGGAAGGTCAGTTTATTGCTTCTCTGGATAGAACTGAAATGGACAGCAAGATTAAGGAATCACAAGCGGAAATAGATAAAATCGTCACGCAGTTAGATCAGGCAAAAATTGATACTGCCATTGAAATGCGGGGAATGAGAGATCAATTGATCAATATTAGCTTTTCGATGAAAGAAAAGGAACTATCCCTTGAACTCAGCAAATACGAACCACAGGCCATTATTCAGCAGGCCAATCTGGACCTGGAACGTGCCCAACGTGATCTCGATCAATTGCAGGCAAAGCTCAGACTCACCAAGGAAAAATCCATTGCTAAGATTGAAGAGATCAATGCTTCCTACCGCCAACAAGAGATAAAGCTCAACCGATTATTGGAATTGCAGTTTAAAATGACGGTTACTGCTCCTAAAGCGGGGATGGTCATCTATGCCAGAGACTGGAATGGCAAGCGGCAGGCCGGCAGTCAGGTTTCGGCCTGGGATCCGGTGATAGCCGAACTTCCTGATCTAAGCGAGATGATCACCAAGGCGTATATCAATGAGGTAGATATATCGAAAGTGATGCCTGGGCAGGAAGCTATTATTTCTGTTGATGCTTTTCCGGGTAAGGAATTTTCTGGTATGGTACTCACGAAAGCGAATATTGGTGAACAGGTTAGAAATTTTGATACCAAAGTATTCGAAGTGATTGTCCTTCTCAATTCTATTGATTCGCTATTGCGACCAGCTATGACGACCGGAATTTCTATTTTGGTGGATTCCATACCTTCTTCTTTGCAAGTGCCGCTTGAAGCAATCCAGGTGGATAGTGTAAGTTTTGTTTATAAAAAATCGAAAAACACGATTACGAAGCAAGAAGTGGTGACAGGTCCTTCCAATGATCTTTCTATTTGTATTGCTGCAGGGCTAAATATTGGAGAAAAAGTTTTGCTAAATACGCCGTCCAATGTGGAGGATATCCTATTTGTGTATTTGGATCCTTCAGAAAAGGATTTGGCTCGTGAAAAAGTGAAAACTGACTTAACTGCCCGTATGAAAATTCAATCCGATTTTTCCAAAACCATCAAGGCAGAGGATACGCCCAAGGATGATGGTGGAGGTAGTACAGTGATCTTTTTCTGACCTAATCGCCGAATTTGACCCGCATGATGGATCGATACTTGTTTCTTTTAAATATTGCTGTTCAAAGCGTCCTGATCAATAAGCTCAGAGGCATTCTGACGGCACTTGGTGTCGTATTTGGTGTAGCAGCAGTGATCGCGATGCTAGCGATTGGTACTGGCGCAAAGCAATTTATTCTCGATCAAATGCGCCTAATTGGGACAAACAATATTGTCTTCTCTCACAAAGCTCCTGATGATAGTATGGGTGAAGATGGTAGTGATGCAGCTGCTGCTTCTACAAATGGCAATGACAACCAATTGCAACCATGGGCTCCGGGCTTGTCAAAAGCGGATGTTGATATCATCAGTACCCTTCCTTCTGTAGATCTGGTTAGTCCTGAGGTTATCCGCAAAACGAAAGCTTTGTATAATGGCAAAATTCTGGATATACGCTGTGTGGGTGTCACCAATAGTTTTTTTGAACTGAATCAATTAAAAACCTACAAAGGGTCGCTCTTTACGAAAGAACATTTAGATAATGCTCTTCCTGTTTGTGTCATTGGAAAAAATGTTGAAACAAAAATGTTCAGTGGACGTGATCCCATTGGGCAGGCAATCAAATGCGGTAATAACTACTTCACGATCATTGGCGTCATGGAAAAACGAGTGGCAGCAAAAGAAGCGTTAGTGTCGCTGGGCCTTCGCGATCTTAATTCTGATATTTTTATTCCGTTGGATGTGTCGCTGATTCGTTTTGGTGATCGCTCTGTGATCAAAAGTGAACACCTCGGAAGGCGAGGAGGCGATGGAGGCAAAGATGTCGAAATTCACCAAATTGATCGATTAGTGGTTCGGGTAAGTGATTCAAAATACCTCCAACCCGTAGCGGATGTTTCCGCACGGTTACTTAAACGTCGCCATGGCGATATTGTAGATTTTGATATGGAGATTCCGGAGTTGTTGCTGCAACAAGAACAAAAGACTCAGGACATCTTTAATTTAGTTCTGGCGGTCATAGCCGGAATTTCTCTTTTGGTTGGTGGTATCGGGATTATGAATATTATGCTGGCCTCGGTCTATGAGCGTATCAGAGAAATTGGTTTGCGCCGATCGCTTGGCGCAACGCATAAAGATATCGTGATTCAGTTTCTAATCGAGGCTGTTTTGGTGAGTGCCGTAGGTGGTGTACTTGGTGTGATTCTTGGCATAGTAGCTGCGCACGCCATTTCCACTTCGGCGGAGATACCGACGATTATTTCCTGGTGGTCGATCATTTTATCTTTTGGCGTGGCAGCAAGTATTGGCCTTGTGTTTGGCATATTCCCTGCACAAAAAGCAGCCAAACTGGATCCGATAGAAGCCCTGCGAACGGACTAATTGTTTTAAGGTGTCCTGATGAGTTTCATACGGTGACTTCAGATAAAGCAGAATGCTTAAATCTATATATTACTGATAATAAAAAGCTTAATAATGAATATTCGTTTGCGCCATTCTTTTCTTCTTAGTGGGTTAATGTTTTTGGCTTTAAACCAAAATGCATTTGGACAAAGTACATTTCAGCTTGATCTTAATGAAGTCGTTGAGTTAGCACAAAGTGATGCACCTGATGCACTACTGGCATCAACACGATGGAAGCGTAACTACTGGACACACCAATCGTTTCTTGCGGATTACAAACCCAATATACTTTTCAATGCTAGCACACTGCCGCTTTTCAATCGATCCATAGAGCCGGTGACTCAACCTAATGGAGAAGACGTCTATGTGGAGCGCGCGTATATGAATAATAGTATGAATGTTTCTTTGACGCAGGATGTAGCGCTGACAGGTGGCACGGTCTATATGGGAACAGGACTTAGTCGACTGGATATCTTTGCAACAAGTGGCAATCCGGCTGCATTATCCTACTTGTCCAATCCAATTAGTTTTGGTTTTGTACAACCTCTATTTCAGTTTAATGCGATGAAGTGGGAGCGTCAGATAGAACCCTTGAGATATAGAGAAAGTGAAAAATTATATTCAGAACAAATGGAGTCCGTAGCGAATCAGGCAGCCGGATATTTTTTCAATTTACTCATCAGCCAACTTGATGCGAAAGCGGCAGAGCGCGATAAGGCAAATGCTGATACTTTATTGGTATTATCAAAAGGGCGTTATGAAGTTGGAAAAATTGCAGAGACGGATTTGTTGCAGGTCGAATTGAATGCAATGCAAGCTGAGACCAGGCTGGCGGCTGCTCAATTGGAAATGCAGACCAATGCTGAGCAATTGCGGGATTTTCTTGATTTGCAAGGGGATATTCAGTTTGATTTGATTCCTCCTTACGAGTTGCCGGTGGTCATCATCAATGAAGATGAGGCTTTGGCCTATGCAATGAAAAACAGAAGTAATGTTGTCTCTTTTGACAGACGTTTGATGGAAGCCAATATGGGTGTACAACGGGCTAAAGGGGAGAACGGTATCAGGGCGAGCATTGAAGGGAGATTTGGGCTTACGCAGACTGGTCCTGAAGTCAGTAATGTATATAAGGATCTCATTGATCAGGAAGTTGTGACAGTGGGTATCGCCGTTCCTATTGCTGATTGGGGAAAATCAAAAGCACGTCGGGAAGTGGCATTGGCTAATCTGGATTTAGAACAGCGTCAGGTTGATCAGGAGAGAGAAAATTTTAAACGAACAGTAATTCTCCGCGCGCAACAATTTGATTTAGTACGACGTAATGCTGCAATTGCTGAACGTTATCAGGATGCTGCTAAGAAACGATATGAAATAACATATCAGCGGTACCTTATTGGTAAAATATCTATAACAGATCTGAATCTTGCGCTGGCCGATCAGGAAAGCTCAAGACGAGCTTATTTACAGGCAGTAAGAGAATTCTGGATGGCCTTGTATGAAATACGTGGGTTAACCTTATATGATTTTGTAACAAATGAATCATTGATGTTGCAGACGCCGATAAGGGGCTAGGCGCGGCTATTTGTGTGACTCGTTTGTTCCTGCACTTGTTGAGTAGTGACAGTTATATGGACAACTCACCCCCGTCCCCTCTCTGTCAGGTAGGTAGATTGTACTGCACATTGGTTTTTAGCAACGGACCCCTGTCCGCTCTCTGATTGATTGGCTTTAGTTATACGGAGAACTCTCCCCCGTCCCCTCTCTTGTTCAGGTAACTTTTGTTGGAAACAGAATGTACTGTGAGAGAAGGGAGGCATGATTTTGCATATACTATTGTAGTTGCATGGAGTATGCTAGGGCAAAACCTGTAAGGGATGGTGTGTCGGCGCAGCCGCTACCACCATCCCCCTGCCTGTTAGGATAGACAATGTCTATTGCAATATCAATGATTTACATAAGCCAAACCTCCCCTCTCTTTTTGCTGAATCAATTTCTTGCTAGTAGTCAGTAGGCTAAGAGAGGGGGCGGGGTAGAGTTACCCGGAAAAAAAGCAAGTGCAAAAACTTCAGCTTTCGG
>JBBKWA010000064.1:0-6578 GCA_037968695.1 Saprospiraceae bacterium | reverse complement strand
GCCTTAGGCGGATACTTTTTCTTGTCCTGTAATTCAAAATATTACAGGATGGCGATCCTGTATTATTATCAAATACAGGACAAGTGGAAAAAGTAACAAACTGTTGAGAAAGTAAATTCATCCTCTACACATAAAATACGTGAAAACGAAAAAGTAAATTTTTATTTTGACAAACCCGTCATGGACAAGTGCTTTTTTGGCAATGAGCCAAAGCTAAAAAAGCAACAGCCATCAAAGGCGAAAAAGTAAAAGATCCTCCTGGAAAAGAATAATTGTATCGTACAAAATTTATTTTGTACGATACTCTTTAAAGCGCATATCACTGACAGCTTAAACTGTCATGATATCCTTCTCTTTAGCGGTAATTAAATGATCTATCGTATCCGAATGGTCGTGCAGCATTTTATCAATGTCTGCTTCTTTCTTCTTGCCCATGTCTTCCGGATAGCCATCTTTCACTTCATGTTTAATGGCATCTAGAATCTTATGTCGGACGTGTCTAAGGGCGACCTTGGCTTCTTCTCCTGCAGCCTTGGCTTGCTTGGCAAGATCACGGCGACGTTCTTCTGTCAACGGGGGAATCGATATTCGAATAATCTCTCCGTCATTCATTGGCGTAATGCCGAGATTGGCAGCAAAAACGGAATGCTCAATTTTAGCAAGCATGCCCTTTTCCCAAGGCTGGATCGTAATCGTACGGGAATCTGCAATCCCAACATTTGCAACTTGTGAAAGTGGCGTATCCGTTCCATAATAATCGACCAGAAGCCCATCAAGCATCGATGTGGAGGCTTTACCAGTCCTGATTTTTGTCAATTCCTTTTTCAAATGATCAATGGCGAGATCCATTTGCTCCTTACTCAGAACGATCATTTCCTCTATTGTCTCTTTCATTGGATGATAATTATCGTGATCAAATTTTTAACATGCCTGTTTATCCAATTGGCATTAATTTCGCCCAAAATACGAAAGGATAAAGTAAAGTAAAATAGCAATCGATGAAAGTGCAGCTACGAGGTAGGTCATGGCTGCCCATTTAAGGGAGTCTTTTGCATAGTCATATTCGACGCCGGTGGTCGTCCCCGTATCATCAAGCCATGCCAAAGCACGATAGCTGGCATCAAACTCTACAGGTAGTGTAATCAAGCTGAACAGTGTAGTCACTATCATGGCCACAATTACGATGAGTATTAATTGTGGAAAACTTCCAAGGAATAATAGAGCCGCCATAAAACCCCACTGTTGCGCGACGGAGGCAATTTTTACAGCAGGCACGAGGGCACTTCTGAGTTTTAGCATGCTATACGCTGTATCATGTTGAACGGCATGCCCACATTCATGAGCGGCTACAGAGGCGGAAGCCACTGATCGTCCACCATATACTTCAGGACTTAAACTCACAGTTTTAGTTTGGGGATTGTAATGATCCGTTAAAAAACCTTCTCCCTGTACCACCTTTACATCATGGATCCCATAGTGATGCAACATCGCAAGCGCAACCTGCTGCCCGGACATACCATTGGAGAGCCCAATCTGACCGTATTTGTGAAACTTAGACTTCATCCGATTCTGTACCAGAAATCCAACAAGTGCAAAGGCTCCTATTAATATCCAATAACCTATTCCCATTGTATTGATTTATATTTTACGTTAATTATTACTCTATACTATAATGCAAAAAAACCTCCGGAGGTTTCAAAAGGATAAAATTTAAGCATGTTTTTTTAATCGACAGATCCAATAAAATCAAACCCGGTGTATGGAATCAGAATCTCTGGGATACGAATTCCTTTATCACTTTGATTGTTCTCAAGTAAAGCAGCAACGATTCGAGCAAGGGCTAAAGCACTTCCATTCAGCGTATGAACAAGATGTGTTTTCCCGTTTTCATCCCTATAACGGGTTTTCAAGCGATTAGATTGAAAGGACTCAAAATTGGATACTGAGCTAACTTCAAGCCACCTTTTTTGGCCAGCAGCATATACTTCAAAGTCATAGGTCAAGGCCGATGTGAATCCCATATCCCCGCCGCAAAGATGCAGAATCCGATAGGGCAGCTCCAGGGAATCCAGCAGGTGAGCTACGTGTTCAAGCATACTATGGAGTGTCTCATAGGACTTCGTAGGGTGCTCAAATTGCACGATTTCCACTTTATCAAACTGATGGACCCGGTTCAGCCCTTTAACATCAGCCCCATAAGATCCGGCTTCCCGTCGAAAGCAAGGCGTATAGCCGGTAAGCTTTATCGGAAGTTCTGATTCAGCAATAATCTGTCCGCGGTACATATTGGTCAATGGTACCTCAGCCGTCGGGATCAAATACAGATCATCCTTTTCCATGTAGTACATCTGTCCTTCTTTGTCAGGGAGCTGTCCGGTGGCATATGCAGAATCAGCATTGACCATCAAAGGGGGCTGAATTTCCTCAAATCCGCCTCTGCGGGCATGATCCAGGAAATAACTAATCAGGGCTCGTTGGAGTCTGGCCCCTTTGCCACGGTATAATGGGAAGCCACTTCCGGTGATAAAAGCACCCAGTTTGAAGTCAATTAGATTGTATTTTTCTGCCAGATCCCAGTGTGGAAGAGCCCCTGCAGGGAGATCCGGCAGATCCTTAGGCCATTCCTTGTAGACGATATTGTCTTCTGGTGTAGCACCGCTCGGGACACTTTCATGCGGTATGTTTGGGAGGTGGACCAAAAGTTCGTCCAGATTGTTTTTTGTTTCAGAAAGTTCGGATTCTTTGATTTCAGCAGCGTCTTTAATGCTTTGCACCTTGATTTTCAGCTCATTAGCCTCTTCTTTTTTTCCGGTCTTATATAAGCCACCGATTTCATCGGAGAGCGTATTTCGCTCACTGAGTAGGTTGTCCAATTGGGTCTGGGCAGCTTTTCGTTTGTCATCCAAATCAATGATTTGGTCAATAACCAGGAGCTTTTCTTCCGTAAAACCTCTTTTCTTAAGGCCTTTTATCACCCGGTCCTTTTCGTCTCTTAATACTTGAATTTCGATCATAATCACAACTTATTAAGGGTATCCACCGTTTTATGCTAGTAGATAACACATAAAATTTCCTCAAAGGTAATTCCCCTTTATTTAAAAATTGTTTTTACCTTTAGCATGTTTTACACACCTACATTACCGGTTTGAATTTCCTTCGGTTTTTCCAATATTAAGAATTTACAGTGTTTAGAGGTTGAATGAAGTGATCGATGCCGTGCTTATGTATTCATTAGAACCCATTTTTTTTGTTTCCCAATTAATTATCTGATCATATCATGTACGATATTTTGCAGTTGAATGACATGCTTGTTCCCGAACTTCGAGAATTAGCAGAAACCCTTGATATTAGTGGTTATAAAAAGCTTAACAAACAAGAGTTGGTGTACACCATTCTTGATCAACAAGCGCTTGCCAAAGAGAAAAAGAAAGAAGGTGCCAATGGTGCCGAGAAAAAGGAATTGCCTGAGGATGTTCCGGTATCCTCTGACAACATGCGTGTCGACAAAAGACAGCCAAGAGATGCAGCAAAGAAGGGTCGAAAACCAAATGCTGCTAAGTCGAAAGACGACAACAAGGATAAAAAGCCCAAAGAGGAAGCTAAAACGTCTGACAAACCGGTTTCAGAAAGTAAAACTGAAGAAAAGTCAGCATCAGATACTGCTACAGTAGAGAAGTCTGCACCTCGTCAGGATAATAATGATCGGCATTCCAACAGATCAAAAGATAACCAAAAAGGGCAGGATACCCGAGAACCGCGCAACCAGAATGACCAAAGAGATTCGCGTCCTTCTCATGACCAAAGAAAGCCTCAGGAGAAAAGAAATCAACCAGCAGGCAACGACTCACGAAATCAACCGCGGGATGCACGAGACATTGCCCGTGAAGCAAGAGATCGCTTCAATGTAGAAGTCGATGGTATTATCGAAGGGGAAGGTGTATTGGAAATGATGTCAGATGGTTATGGCTTTTTAAGATCATCTGATTACAACTACTTATCATCACCGGATGATATATACGTATCGCCTTCTCAAATAAAGCTATTTGGCCTCAATACAGGTGATACAGTTAAAGGAGCTATTCGCCCACCTAAAGAAGGGGAGAAATATTTTGCACTGCTTCGGGTGACCACCGTTAATGGGAAAACACCTGATGAAGTGCGTGACAGAGTACCTTTTGATTATTTGACACCTTTGTTTCCAACGGAGAAGTTTAATCTACTGACGCATCCCGGGGGCAAGGACTATGGTAACCGAATGATTGATTTGTTCACGCCCTTAGGTAAAGGACAGCGTGGATTGATTGTGGCGCAGCCAAAAACAGGTAAAACCTTCCTTTTAAAGGATATTGCCAATGCCATTGCCACAAATCATCCGGAAGCTTATCTGATCGTTCTTCTAATCGATGAGCGCCCGGAAGAGGTAACGGATATGCGTAGAAATGTGAGAGCAGAAGTTGTCTCGTCTACATTTGATGAGCCTGCAGACAATCACGTGCGTGTGGCCAATATCATCCTTGAAAAGGCTAAGCGCCTGGTAGAGTGTGGTCATGATGTGGTGATATTGCTTGATTCCATTACCAGATTAGCACGTGCGTACAATACTGTAGCGCCATCCAGTGGAAAAGTGCTTTCCGGTGGTGTCGAAGCCAATGCGCTGCACAAGCCAAAGCAATTTTTTGGTGCCGCCAGAAATATCGAGCATGGTGGATCACTTACCGTATTGGCGACAGCCCTTATTGATACCGGTTCGAAGATGGATGGTGTCATTTTTGAAGAATTTAAAGGAACGGGTAATATGGAGCTACAGTTGGATAGATCATTGGCCAACAGGCGAATGTATCCATCCATCGACCTCACGAAATCCAGTACTAGAAGAGAGGAATTGCTGCTTGACGAGGCTATCCTTCAGCGTATGTTTATACTCAGAAATTACCTGGCAGACATGAAACCGGAAGAGGCAATGGATTTCTTAAGGAAGCATATGATTGGTACGAAGACCAATGAGGAATTCCTTATTTCAATGAATGGATAGGGCGATTTACCCCCTCTGGCATGAATTTTAGCCATAGAAATTGACGTTTTTTAATAAAAACAGTCATTTTTTTTAAAAAATAAGTACATTTGTGCCCGCTTTTGAACGAGCGGACCCAATACATAAACAGATTTTAAAGCGATGAAAAGAACATTTCAACCATCCCGTAAGAAGAGAATCAATAAGCACGGATACCGTTCTCGTATGAGTACTAAGGCCGGCAGAAAGGTGGTTTCCGCTCGTCGTGCCCGTGGTAGACATAAATTGACGGTTTCAGATCAGATGCGTGTAAAGTAGAATAATCCGCTTCACTCAATCAGACCTCTAGAGAATAAATAACCTTCAACATCTGTTGGAGGTTTTTTTATGCCCCTTGATCCATCCTTTTATCTTTTCAAATTTTTTAAAGCGTTCAATCGCCGGAGGCTGGTGTGTTATCTTTGAATATGGTTCGTTATACATTGTCTAAATCGGAAAGGCTCTCTTCGCTGAAGGCAATCGAGAAACTCTTCAATGAAGGGCGCAGTGTAACGAAGTATCCTATTCGACTGGTGTGGCTGGATAATGCCATGGCTGATGATCAGGAAAGTCCTGTTCAGGTCATGTTTTCCGCTTCAAAAAAGAAGTTTTCACGCGCCGTGGACCGCAATCGAATTAAGCGCCTTTTAAAAGAAGGGTATCGGCTTTACAAACCCACATTCTATAGCTCATTGCCAACCAATAAGTCCTTCCACCTCGCCCTAATTTATACAGGAAATGAGATACTATCCTTGGACCATATACAAAAGAAGATCATTCTGGCGTTGGAAAATATGATAATTGAGATAGCCAAAGCATGATTCAATTCCTGACGCCCAAGTATAGCATGGTATGAAAAGAAGGTTGATGTTCGTATTGATTTTTATCGCTTGCCTTCAGATAGGATGGTCTCAGGAATTTTTGCTCATCGAGCGAAGAGGGAGTCCGGTCACCCAGCGTATTGCCGTGTATGACGAGCTGACATTTCAGTTGAAAGATGACAATGTCGGTTGGTATACCCGAACAATTCTTGATATGGATGCAAACGCACAACTTATTCAAGTTGGGGATGCCTGGGTGGCTATTGGAGACATTTCACGGATAAAGCTCAAGCGGCAACGCGCACTAGCCAATATTCTTGGGGGCGCGTTACAGGTAGGGGGTATTTCAATGTTTTTGGGAGATGTCTGGTACACCTTGGCAGGAAACCCGGAGTTTTCTCAAGGCGGTATGGAGTTTGGGCTTATAAACTTTGCCGTTGGCACCGGAATCAGATTACTCTTTTCCCCAATTAAATATAATATTGGAAAAAAAAGGAGATTACGTGTCGTGGATTTAACTTTTTGATCTGTCAAGCAGTGATGAAACAGACAGCAGTCATAGGCTAAAGATTAGTTCGGTTTCATTTATTGTAATAATACTTCTGTCGATGAGCATAGGGCACTGAGTTTAGAAAGTTTAGCACCCAGAGCCATTGGCTCGTGTTGTTCAGAGGGTTTAGTAAAAAAATTAGTTACCCATTTTGACA
>JBBKWA010000063.1:0-14855 GCA_037968695.1 Saprospiraceae bacterium | reverse complement strand
CGAGTACGCCATCCGCCAAGAGCTGTCGGATCATGCGCTCCGCCTTGTCCTTGTCTCGGTAGTCAAATAGCTTTTGCACACGCTCAGCATCCAAATGCTTGTGGATGATAAATTGGCCGATGAGCACGAGCCATTCTTTTTCCAATATCGCTGGCAAAGGACGGACAATTGGAATTGAAATGCTAATCACCTCATCCTGGCAGGAATCTATGCTATTCAGCCACTGATGCAAAGCCACGCCGATCAAACCGGACGAGATCTCATGATAGCGATCGACTAGTTTGCGTAGCTCCTTTTTAGTGTACCCATCTTCGCCCTTCCCATTCAATCGCCAACTTAGCTTTCCGGCCATGTGTCGTTCGAGCAATACATCTTTGAGGGCTGATCGATCCATCGGGAGCATGGATATCCTGGGTAGTGTTAAGTCAGCCAGGAGTCCCTGCCCTTCCATCAATTTAAATGCGTAAGGATTACAAGTCAGTATGATCCTTCCTTTATAATCTATATTGTTGACCAGATCAATTAAATGCCTGATCGCCATATGGTGTACATCTGCCCGACTCCACCACAGCTCGATGTCTTCAAAAAGAAAAATAGTCCCTGCTTCAGCACTTTTCAAAACGGATATACCTTGACCATTGATGCCGCTCAGTTTTTCCAAGGTCCTTTTAAAATCGATGATCGAAGTACTCCCGGAAACTGGCGGACGGATCTTGACCACTTTCCCTTGGCCTACTTTTTTTGCAAGGGACGCTGCAAAGAAACTCTTTCCAGATAGCGGTGCGCCCAATACGATCAGGCTCGACGCTTCACCCCGCTGAGGATTAAGAATCGTTAATGCCCGTGATAACTCTTGCTCGCGATGTCTCAGACTATCTACATTAGCAGTCTGTTGGCCAACGAAGAGCTGTCGGTAATAGAAAGGAATCTGCTCATAGACCTCCTCTGAGACACTCAAATCATCCGTATACGCTCTGAGTGCATCATGCATACTGATCATACCCTGATGGACGGATTGAGCTTGCGCCAAAGTCTCAGAAGTTGTTGACAAGGAGAATATGCTGATTAATCTGTCCATGAATGCCGACCCGTTTTCCGATATCAACTCAACCCATTTTTTCAAACTATTGGTTGATCTTTTCCTGGCTACTTTGGGAATCACCCGCACGGCGTAATCCAAAAGTGTAGAAGTATTCATCGCACTGTTGGCCGTATGGATCATGTCTTCGATCTGCTTTGCCAACGCCTCATTTTGGGCATCGAATCGATTGCTCAAAGACTGTAAATTTTCTTGGGCTTTCATAGCCATACGTTTGATCTCATCAGGATCCGGCGCATCTTTTTGCAAACTAACTTTCTGGCTTATGTTGTTGATATCATATTGCAATTTGCTGAGTATTTCCATATTGCCTTGATAAGCAGAGGATAGGTGCTTTCGGACAGGACGTTGAAGTACCTCGGAAAGTAGATGTGTAAAGCTGGAAAATGAATCAATAGTAATCGCCTCTACTCGGTCTCCCTGATGGGTAGCAAGCTCATTCAAGCTTTCTGATCTCATGACTTCAAGTTGTTGCGGGAGCTCCTGTCCGGCAACTTCTGCCCAGGACAGCAGCCCTTGAATTCGGATGTCATCATACGCAAGTGGCTGATCGACCTGAGGGATGTCGTTGAGATCAAAGTTTGCCTTTAGTTGAAGCTCATGGAGCCAGTGTGCTGTAACGTCCAGTCGCTCTTTGGTGACCTTGGTCATTGCTGTCTCGAGTTCCTGTCCAACCTGTTCTCCTATCCTTTCAATAATCAGTTGTACGCCATGTAATTTAATGTCCGTGGCCAATTTGGCGCACAGTAAATCAGTGATTCGATGCCAGTGCTGAGGATAGTCATTCAATTCTGACAACAATGCCTTGCGCTGCTTTTTATTTAATCTTTTATTGATTCCCTTTTCTTTTATGTCTTGCTCAAACTGTTTTATCAGATCCGAGAGCATTTCGCGACCTGAGTTTTTTACCTCTTGCATTAATCTATGACATACTTCATGAATCTGCTTACTTGTCTCGTTAAATCGCTTATCCAACAATTCGCGCTGGTTTTTAGACTGTTTTCCGAATCTAGAGAAAACATTTTCGCTTTCAATAAGCTCATCTTTCAATATGTCAGTCAGAATCGCTGTGGCGACGCCAATTTTTAATTGGGTCTGCTTTGCGTGTGCTAAGAATTCATTTTCAAGATAAACTCTCACTGCCTTTCTATACGTTTTTTGCTTCCCATTGATACGGATACGCGTACTTAAATTTGCCGTGATTTGTTTAGGAAATTCAAGCATCTTATGACCAAATAAAACCAAACGTTCTTTCATAAATGGGATATCCTCTTCGATAAAGAGATCCGTCCGATCGTTATATTCCTTAAGAAAGTAAAGCTGCGTACCTTTCACTTCCCTGGCATCAATATTGTCCAGCTGTTGGACGACTACTTTATTGCAATCGCGAAGTAGTGCTTGAAAGATATTTTCAAAGGAAGTCAACTCATCCTCCACCAAATCATTAGTGAGTCTTTCTATTGCTGCTGATAGGCTGGAAAATTGTTCTTGTGCCTCCTTTGTCTCAAAGGCAGGAAGAGCCATTAATGCATTCTCTTGTAAAGTGCTCGACAGATCCATCTCTTCGTTTCCTGTCCATTGTGACTGCCCTACATCCTCTCCCAGGATTGAACTGGTTTTGACCAACAAGGTGGTTGCTATAGACTTAAACAACTCGGTGGTCTTTTCCACGAAATCTTTTTCCTGCCCTTCCGGGATCTCCGGTATTCCGGCCAAAATGAGATCAGCATGCTGACTTTCAGACTTCATCAACTCAAAAGAGGACTTTTTTGCCAGGTGATTATTTATAACTTTTACTGTGGCTTCTATTCGGTACGTGTCAAGCATTTTGTGGATCCTGCGCTCGAATCCCTCCTTGCCCGTGTCATTGATTAGGATCACCCGGATCTTGGCCGCGTTCCATTCATTTGATCGGCTGATGAACTTGACCAGGTTGAGCGTTAGTTCGACATTATTTTTCATGTTATGCCACCAAATATCAATTTGCTGGTATTTCCCGAATTTTCGATTCCAGTCGTAGTCGAGGTAGAGTACATTGTAGTCTAGCGCAATCAACTTTTGGGTCATCTGGGCAAACCAGATTGGATCTTTGGTATTCTTAGCCCAGCCCAACATGATCGTATTAGGTTCAACCCCTGAGAATCCATACGTGCTCGCTATGGTCTCGATACCTTGGAAGACATTCTTCACTTCCTGCCGGCGTCCGAATATGCCATATTCCTTAAGTACGGGGTCTTGAACTGATTGCTTGTGCTTAGGAAAGAGTACATCGGCCTCTGGATTCTCGACCAAATCGAAGTTGGACACCATGCCGACTTGCCCTGCGATCGCTTTTGAAATTTCGATTAGGTGCGGCCTGTTCTCAGTGCCTCCTGAAAATAAGAGGATGTTGGGTTTCCAGTTGCGCGTTGTATCATCCGTCGCATCCATCTTGTGAAGTCCCTTCATCACCAAAGAAGACCAAACACTTGTCCACACGTCACCTGAACTCAAAGTGATTTGTTTGCGCTGGAGATACGCGTAGATACCGCCAATGACAACGAAGGAGGCGACCATTGCCCCGGGATTCAATTGGAACATAACCGCAAATGTGGCGATGAATCCTGCTAGTCCGATCCAACGCTTGACCTTGAAACTAGGGGAGAAATCCGCGCTTGCCCAACTTTCGAGGAAGAAAGAAAGATTGATGAATCCGTATGCTGTAAGATAGAACATCGAACAAACTTCTGCGATCATATCCAACTCCCCAATGAGCACACCACACTCTGCTATAAGCAAAGTGATCAATAGCGCATTTCTGGGTTCTTTGTTTTTACCGACGCCATTGCCAAAAATCTTTGGTGTTATACGATCGATTGACATAGCCTGAAGAATACGCGGTCCGCCAAGTATCCCTCCGAGCGCAGAGGAGAGCGTCGCACCCCAGATACCGGCTACCACAGCGGGAGCAAAAAGTGCGATTTTCATGAGCACGTTGTAGTCCGAGCGCAATAGTTCAGGATCGATGGCATAGGCCATGAAGATGGCCAGGGTGATATATACTATAAAACCAACAGCGATCGCAGCGATAGTTCCTACGGGAATAGATTTCTTTGGGTCTTGCAAGTCGCCTGACATCGCGATACCTGCTGTGAAACCGGTTACGGCAGGAAAGAAGATAGCGAAGATGGTCATCATGGAAAGCCCTTCCGCTGGCCCGAAGAAGGGAACGTCGGCTGGAGCGAATTCCCAGGTTCCTGCAAAGATGGAAACCAGAGAAATAATAATAGCCGTCATGATGAAGTACTGTGTCTTGATGGCGACCGAGGTACTGATAATGGCGATCGCAGCCAATGTAGCCAGCGCTATGGATCCGGAGATCCTCAATGAGTTAATGGAAGTATCTAAATTTAAATACGCATTGAAACTCTCTGCGAAACCCACCAAATACAATGCGATACTCAAGGCGGTAGCCACCCAAAGAGCGATCCCGATAGCGCCACCTATAGGAAGGCCGAGGCTACGAGACAAAACATAATAGACACCTCCAGCACCCACTTTCTTGTCCGTTGCGATGGAGGAGATGCTTAGCCCTGTAGTGACAGAAATAATGTGTGCGACCACGATCAGTAAAATGGCCCCAATCAATCCGGCATTTCCAACGACCCAGCCGAGTCGCATGTACAGGATAACGCCCAAGATGGTAAGTATGGATGGGGTGAAAACGCCCCCGAAGGTTCCAAATTTTTTAGTGGCCATTTTAAATTATGAGAAGGTTAATATGCCGTTGTTATGCTGCTAATTTGAATTCTTAAATACAGGAAATAACGCTTAATTTAACCCTTAGGAACTAAAAAACATGCCAATGAATGGAGAAATGTTAATCCAATGGCCATATCCTTGAATGATTTAACCGAAAAATTTGAAAGAAATACAAAGTATTTTTTCTCTGGAGTGGAGGCCACGACGAGTTTTAATGCCCTGAAAACATTGTAGTGTGCTCGGTTTTATAAGCCAATATCACGATAGATTTTCCATTTGCCATCTTCTTGTTTCCGGACAATAAGATATTTGCCTGAGCTTTTAACGGTATTATTTAAATCTGAAAATTCTTATCGCCCTATTTCAACCAAAAATTCGCCATCGCGGGAAACAGAACTGATTTGGAATTTGACATTTGGTGTGCCTTTTTCATTGGTGTATCGGATTGATTTTCCCCAGGCAGAAATTAAATTGTCTTTTCCTTTAACTGAACCCCAGGTACCATCTTTTGTGTAATGCTCCGCTACAGCCACAGAATCTGCGGTATTATAATTTTCTGCAAACTGGTCGTTCAAATCCTGTAGCATTTCGCTCATTTTTACTAAATCTATTGCTTCTGATCCAGAATCAATTTTTGCACTTGTTCCATTATCACACGAATTGATTAATAGCATCAAAGGAAGCAATACCATTGAAATTCTTCTTAAGTTCATTTTTGTCTTTAGGTTAATTAGGTTTATATATATTCTTGATTTGCAACTGTTGTGGAGACGTATAATTTCCGTTCAGGAGAAATTGTCTGTCACCGGAGAATTGGCTGTTGGCTTCATAATATTTCATATTCCTTTTGATCGATGACGAATACTAAATTATATCACAGCATTTAGGTTAAAGGCTCTCCACGTCAATTTTGAATAGTTGAGCAGCATTCTTCCATAATATGAGTTCTTTTTTTTCGTCGGCTAACTCGAGTTGACTCATGAATTTTAAATAAGAACTCATATTTGAAATTGGCCAATCCGTTCCGTATAATAAATAATTTGGATCACCTGCATAAGTTATCATTTCTTCAATTTCCTTTTTCATATACCGTTCAAACTTATCTGAAAAATTACCAAGTACTAATCCGGAGATATCCGCATATACGTTGTTATTCTTATAAACAACTTCCATGCAGTCTTTAATCCAAGGGTTGCCTATATGACATATCACAATTTTTAGATCAGGGTAATCTACTGCTAAATCATCAATATGCAATGGATGAGAATACTTAACTTTTCCTGTTGGCGCGTAGGTGTCTCCGGAATGAAACATAACAGGTACATTGTATTCCACAGCCATTTCGTACATTAATTTAAGTCTGATATCATTTGGGTAGAATGGCTCGTACCCGGGATAAAATTTTAAACCTTTGATAAAACCATTTTCCAGGTATTCACTTATTTCTCGTACATCCCTGTGATCATAGTGCAGATAACTAATGCCTGACACGACGCCTAAGTTTTTCCGTCCTTTAATAGCCTCTACCACTTGTCTTGTACTTGGACGATGTGCATTGACTTTATAAGAGGAGAGGACCAATGAATAGTCAACCTTATTCGCTAACATATTATCTGTAAGATTATTTAGGCAATCTTCCAGAGAGACAACTCTATCTTCGTGGTAATTATTAATGTGCGTATGTACATCTATAATCATGGCTATTTGTTTTAGATAGTAGGTTAGGCAATACATCGCCATTTTAATGGCATAGCCTTTATCCCTTGTTGTGATTAGTTATTAATGCTTTTTCAAATGTACTACTCCTTTATCCTTTGCAATATATGCCCATTTTTCATTCACTTATAAATAAACATCATTGAATCTCAATATACCGTTCAATAGCCTAGGTTTTTGGGGAGCTATGCCGACATCAATGGAATTGTCTCTAGTAATCTGTTCGTAATCTTCAAAGGAAATATGATGTATTCTTACGCGTGGTTCATTTGGCAAAAAGGGTATTTCTTTCATTATTATATGATTGATTTCTTAGCTTAATCAAAAGACAGAAGATCATGGAAGCTTACAAAAGGGAAGATGGTTTGGGAATAAATTAGTTCACGCTTTAACAAAGTAGTTTTGTAGCAGCCCTGGAAAAAGTCAGATGGGGTATTTTATTCCTTTGGCGCAGGAAACTTAGCGAAGATTTTTTTATCCATTGTTTTAAAAGAAGCTTCCAAAGGTGATAATTGTACAAATAGCAAGAGAGGCTATGCTAATGATAGTTAGATAATTTGGTTTTTCCTCTTTTGTGAATAATTTGATACCAAGCACTAAAAATATAACTTGTGCTATTAAAAATGGGATGGTCAATAATTCCACAAAAACGCCTATTAAGACAAAATCTACTTTAAATATTTTGAGGAAGTATAGGACAATGAAGTAGGCGACTATGATGAAATTAATCATTGTCAATCTCTTTTCATTGAAAGTACTATTCATCGGAGGGCTATTTTAGGTTGCTGCAATAATTGCCAACGGTTCTTTTGCCTGGCGCAGCTAAAGATAAGATGCTAAATCTTGTAATAGCTTATTATTCTCCTATCCGTAACGACTTAAACTTACCTATTAAATCAAATTGGGATTTATAAGTGAAATTATGCCTTTCATGTTTGTTGGAACATGATTTAGCCTCGCAGGGCTTTTTCCTGAGAAGATCTTTTCCATAGCGTTCGAAGGGTAATGCCATTATACGTTTTTGCAATAAGATCGCCGTTTACAGTTTTCGCAAATTCTAATAGGGGATCAAGGCCATTGGCATATTCTTCAAAGCTAAGTTCCATGGGAATATCTGGAGCGATGTATGTTCTTGTATCATTTTCATTGGCGCTGATAAAAAGAGATTGTGAAACTTCGAAGACTATTTTTGAATAGGGGAGTACAAATTTATGCGCACTTAAGTACATGTTTGGGGATGACCCTGTAGGAGAACCGATCATAACTGGTTGTATGCTATATTCTAATCGAGCAGCGAGCACTGTCCCCGCGGAAACCACATCAGGGCCAATTATAGCAGCAATGCCCTTTAAGGTAGGATGAACAAGCGCTGCATAGCTTAAAAAACCAGGTAAGGCATCCGTTAGTTGAATCGTACCCCCAGGATCATTGCGCAAATCTATAATCAAAACCTCGACTTTCGAATCCCAAAAGCCCTGCATCCATTCCAAATGAAACGCTGGACTTGGTCTGCCTTCTTGCTCCCCATATTGCTTGTTGATTTGGATGTATTGGTATTTTTTTTCATCGTCTAAAAATGTCCACCAATAATCTTTATCAATGTTTTTTAAATAGAATGGTACTTTGGTTCCCATGACATCATGAACGGTGATTAATTCACTTGGCAGAAAAGGAAACATAGCATCGTTTGAAAAATCTGCCATGCTTTTATCCCATGTTTTGAAAAGCTTAATGGTTGATGTTTTTCCGTTCAAATCTTCTAAGACTAATTCAATTTCACCTTTTGCAGATTTAAGATTAAAGACATCGTAAGTTTCAGGGAGGTATAAAAATGTTTCTGCGTAAACTTTTTGACGTGGTTTGTTATCTGCTGGGGAGTATTTGGCTAGTACATTCAATACATCATTAGCAGCATGACCACTTATAGAGCGTACTTTTTTGCCTATGGCACTACGGTAATCCGCATTACCTGCTATGATAAAGAGTCCCTCTGGAAAAATTCTAAACCTTAGAGGAAATGTTGATTTAAGCCCTAATGTTTCTTTCGTCGTATGTAATTGGGTGTGGTTATCATATAGCATGGAAGAAATCCGGCTCAAGTTAAAAAAGTGTTGGCCAATGGATACGTTACCTTCTAATTCCATAATCGAATCTATGACAGCATAAAATTCATATTTAGAGGTTACGTGAAAAGGGTTGGGGTGATACTTTAAGATATTTGAAACTACATTTTGTATTTCTTCTTTGGCCTCCTGGCTGGAAAGATATTCATGCTCAACTGCGTTTTTCATCGCCACTAGCGTAATAAATAAACAGATCGCTATAAGAAGAACCTGGAATTTTTTAAACTTCATTTTTCGTCTCATGTTATTGGTGTCTTTTGATTAAAGGTTCAGTTAGCCTGTAGCTTATGTTTAGCGCATTACTATTGCCCTGGTGATTATCAATTGTAATTAGGAGCAGAGCTTGAATCAAAAGACATCAAGACTTTCAAATAGTTGCTTCCTTATAGGGGGATTACCGATGAGGTTAAGAAAAAGGTGAGCAGGTCTTCTGAATGGGTTGGTTCGGATGTGAAAGGGCCTAATTTGCGATTAGGAGCATATATTTTGATTTCTGCTGATGACAGCAGAGTAGGCAGGAGTTCCAACAGTTTGGCGATACGGTGCTAAGTGTAGGGGCAAGTATGACAACCCCGGTTCGCGGCAGGTCAGCCTTTATATTCAATCAGCTGTTTTGCCAATTTCATAGATTAATTGTATTTCTCTTCAGTTGAATGGTAATTATTGGACGCAATAAAGCGTAAAAAAAGCCATCTTTTAAAATCAAGGTATTCGTTTGTGTCCACAAAGTCCCTTGACCTTTAGGTTCATATTTCCAGGAGCCACCACCCCCTTTGATCAAGACTGATCTTGTTTCAGTCATTGCTAAACTTGTTTTGTTTGGCTTGTCTTCAAGTTTGTAAACCAATTTTGTTGAAAGACGACCTCTCGCTTTAATGTCTACAATTCTAACGGGTTTGATTTGTACTACTTTCGCCTTAAGAATAGATTTATCCCAAAACATTCGGTTGTATTAATCTTGAGTATAATGCCATACTTCTTCCGGTGAAGAATTAATGAAAATGGATGCTTTGATTGTAATTGAATTTTTCACTTATTGTCAACTGTCAATATGGGAATAAAGTATTTCTAGAGATTCGTATTCTCGCCTTCTTATAATAATAATGTCTGCTTTATTCAGTTGTACTCCGCAACCCTCCCAAAAACCTAAGCGGTATGTCTTTAGCCGGAATCCGCAGACTTTTACTATACGCTTTGTTGGGCATAGTGTTTTCTTCTTTTTTATTACCACTTTCGGTTTGTTGATACGCAATAGTTCCTCTTTTTTATATGGTACTTATTGTTTAGTTTATAGAAATTTACTTTTTGACCGATTTGAAGTTGTCATTTAAGCCCTCCCCATTAAGAATATTAGGTACGGCTTTTTCAATTCTTGATTGTCGGGTTTTGGATTGCTTAGGTTGTGAAAAATGTAGAAGGTAGCCTCTTTGCCGGCCTGGTGTCAATTTTTCGAATGCAGATTTCAGTTTGGGGAATTCCTCCAGTTTGTTTTGAAATTCTTCGGGCAAAGCATAGTCTGTAGTTTCCTTGAGCTTTACGCTCAATCCGGCCTTTTCCACTTCTATAGCCTCAAAGACATATGTCTTAATGATTGGATCTAGTTTTTCTATTTCTTGAATGCCCTTAAAGCGAATCTGCCTTGCAGCCTGTACATTCTTGGTCTGTTGGATAAGTATGTTGTTGGTGTCATTCAATAAAACCCCTTTGTGGAACAACACCGCACAATACTCCTTAAAGCCGTGAATCAATACGATATTAATATTCTGATAGGTGTAGCAAGGAACACCCCACTTCAATTCTTCTGTCAGGCCACAGTCCAGAATAATCTTTCTTAATTTTTGGTATTCCTTCTGCCACTTTGTGGCTTTATCAAAAAACCAATCTGCCTTTTGATTTGTCATCTTTGATTTAGATTTTCAATAGCGTTTAGTGATAATAGTATTATTTTTTAGCAGGACTGTTAGTATTAAATACATTTCCGTTTAATCCTTTTCAGGATTACAGTAAGATGAGATCGTTTCTAATTCATTGTTGTCATTGAATTCGTATACATCACAAGCTAAAATATAATTCAGTCTTTTCCCATTGCTTAGAAATTCCGCTGTACCTCTGACAATCACCTTTTGATTCGTGACGATAATATCTTCTGTTTTAAATTTAGTTTGCACCGATTTGAAATATTCAGTTGTTTGTTTGCAGTTTGCCACAACTTCTGATTTTCCTATGAATTTATTTGTGCCGATTACGGTCCATATGATGTTATGTGATAAATAGGGGAAAACGAAATCAAAATCCCCATTGGAGAAGGATGTAGCAATTTCTTTTTGTAGGTGACTATTGTTTTCGTCCATAGTACTTCTATTTTACTTTAGCGACATGTCCTGAGGTAATTCATGTCCCAAATGACAAAACAACGAATACCCGGACAACTAAAATTACAATTATTCTAAATTAATGCAAACCAACGATGGGGGTTGTGTTGTGCTATCGCCAAATTGAAAAGGAGCTTTAATGAATGCAGAAGTATTGCATTTGCATTGGGAGTTAGGCTACTATATCAGCCGGTCCAATAGGTTTTTAGCAACAGCTTAATCTTGAAGGTGAACATGTCTCAATAGAGCGTCGGGAGCTATAAGAAGGTCAATGAGTTGATGATGTACGAATTAAGGTATTTTATTTGTCCCACAATATTGGAAGCAATTTAAATGAAAGAGGGACAATGCAATGTCTCCTATTGGTGCTTTCTGATGAAGTCTATGATTTATGTGAATTATGTAATTCATATCGATAATTGTATAACATTCCTGGAATTGGAGAAGGTTAGATTTGAATTCACTTTGCTTTGTCGTAACTAGTTTACTTCAAGGCAGCATTCAAATTTATTTACATGAAACACGTTTTATTTACGGCCATTGCTTTTTTATTGCTAGCAGGGTCTGGTCAGGCCCAACATATGAATCTAGGTATTAAGGGAGGATTAAATGCCTACACAATACATACGGATAACAACAAAAATTACAACTCAAAACTAGGTTTTAATTTAGGTTTGCTGGCCCACATACACATCAATTCTAACTATGCTTTTCAACCGGAGTTGGTTTTTTCTACACAGGGTACGGCATACAAGATTGGTGGCGTTGATACTAAACTTAATCTGAACTACATTAATATACCGTTAAATTTTCAATACATGTTTGATAACGGATTCAGAATACAGGCAGGGCCTCAAATCGGGCTACTGACAAGTGCGAAGTTAGTATCAGGAGGAAGCACTGCAGAGATGAAATCTAGTTTTAATGGGAGCGATATTGGATTAACGGTGGGCATGAGTTATGTAAAACCTTCTACCGGCTTTGGTATTGATGTACGTTATAACCACGGATTATCAAATATTAACGCTAATGATATCACGAACAGTTATAACAGAGGTATTCAATTGTCTTTATTTTACTTATTTCAGCACAGTTCTTAAGGCCGTTAAGAGGTTATGACAAAGTGTGTAGCGCAGTTTTTGATTAAGTTTGTAATTCAATTAACCATGTATAATGGTTGAAATTATTTTCATCAGGATAAAATTTTAATATTATGAAAGATCCTTCAGCACCATTAAAAATCACCTGGATTATTGGCTTGGTGGCAGGTTTACTTGGAATTATTGGCCATTTCGCAGAAGTCCAGATATTGACAGAATATAATTATGAGTTGCTGCTTATTGGTTTCCTTGTCTTGGCAGCTGGGACTACTTTAAAGGGAGTTTAAATTCCAGTTCTGATGTCGGATTAGGTTTTACTACTTTCCCATAGCTCCGTTTGAATCGT
Source organism: Saprospiraceae bacterium (assembly GCA_037968695.1). Taxonomy (GTDB): domain Bacteria; phylum Bacteroidota; class Bacteroidia; order Chitinophagales; family Saprospiraceae; genus Opimibacter. The sequence continues at coordinate 2,358 of JBBKWA010000063.1, read as the reverse complement.
GGCTATGGCCTCTAAGCGTAGTTTTCCGAAAAATAGTATAAGAAATAAATAACAATAGGAAAGCCCGAATAATAAATATTCGGGCTTCCTGTTTTCCATTTGAATGAATTCCGACCACTTAGTTTGAGGAAGTTGCCTTTTGGGATAATGGAATGCTATGGATCGATTCAAACAAAGGATATGCACAACTCCCCTGGGTGCTAAACAAAAAAAAATTATTTCTACTGTTTTTTTGAATTAAAAATCAAATCAATATATTAATTCAACGCTGCAACTACACTAGGCCTAATTACTTCTTTAGTTTTCGTAACCACTTTTTATAATGGTAGAAATCATTTTGAATTGTTCGTTGGCAGTGAAGCTATGCTTAGCATGCGCCGGGATAACGATTCCGTCCCCTTTCTTGAGCTTGAATTCCTCATCGCTGATAGAAATTTCAGCAGTACCATCAATGATCTGTACGTAATTGTCAAATGGAGAAGTCCTTTCAGCTAATTCTTCGCCTGCGCCAAAAGAAGAAACTGTAACATTTCCTGTGGTTTTCCGTACGATGGTCTTGCTGACCACAGCATTGGGAATGTATTCAATAATTTCAATGATTATATGAGAAGTGGCTTTTTCCAATTCTCGATTGTCGTTATTATTCTTCATTTCAAAATCAGTTTTATTTTCTAAATCAATATTCAAACAACTACCTGACTATTTTTCAAACAATAAATTTACAGTGCTTACTGTGTAAATATTTGTTCAAAATACAACAGTCATCTTTCTTTAGAAACATTATGAAGCTTAACAACTAAACACACCATTCGAAATCAGACAAACCTGAGCTGGTTACAGAACACGCCTTCCTCTTATAATTTGTAAGACGACTGCAATGACTGCAATGACCAACAGGATATGAAGAAGGCCTCCGGCACCGTACCCAACAAAGCCTATCAGCCAACCAATGACTAATATGACAGCTATAATATAAAGTAGATTTCCCATGATGGTTATATTTTAAAATTTATTAAATGAAGTGATTCGTTGATTGATTACTTAAACCTATGGTTTCTTATAGTAACAGAATAAGTACAAGTGCTATGATAATTATTGCGCCTACCGATAGATAAACACCTTGATTTGCCTCCTTTAGACTGCGTTTAATTGTGCGAACTTCCTTGCGTAATTGTTTTTTCTCGGCGCCTTTCATCGATTTGAAATCCATTTCTTTAATGACTTCTAGTCGGTTCATTAATATGGTTGTCTCCGTTGGCGCTATTGGCTTCGGTGAGGACATAGGATTCTCTCTTGCTTCATGTACTGCATTCAAGGAGGTTGGAAGTAAAGTGGCTAGCATGCAAACTGCTAACAGGCTTAGTGTAAATTTTTTCATAATTATATTGTTCTGTTTGAAAAATATGATACATCATCATATAACAAAGATCAATACAAGACTAAAAATTTGCGTTACACAATTAAGGAATTAATTTGCATTATTCACACATTGGCAAGAGTCTGCCTTCGCTTGTTCTTAAGTTTTTTGAAGTATGTCGGTGTGAGTCCAGTTACTTTTTTAAACTGATTGGATAAATGAGCAACACTGCTATAATTCAACAAATAGGATATTTGTGTAAGATTGAGTTCATCGTATAAGAGTAACTCCTTGACGCGTTCTATTTTATGCGCTATTATATATTGCTTAATGGATATACCAGTAACTTCAGAGAAGAGGTTAGCGAGATAGGTATAATCATAATTGAGCTTCTGTGGGAGTAAATCAGAAAAATTTGTTTTGGGAAGCTCGTCAGAGTAGTGAACTAGCTCAACGATAACAATTTTAATCTTTTCTATAAGGATTGCTTTTTTATCATCCATTAATTCAAGTCCGGATTTTAGCAAGGCGTATTTCAATATTTCTCGCTGTTCAATTGTAATATTATCCGTAATATCAACCTCCCCTAATTCCACTACGCTATGGATTAGTCGGAGCTTGTCCAGCTCCGCCTTGACAATCATTTTACAACGAATGGATACCATGTATTTGATATACAGTTTCATTTTAAAAATTTGAAATTCAAATTATTTCCGATTTGTCAGGTGGATTTAGGCATATCACTTAGTCTTGTCACTATTGATCTCGAGTTGTCAAAATACGAAAAAAGTATATATTTCTGGGGAGAAACTCGTTTTTTACCGTAATGTAAACAGGGGAGGGGGTGGAAATAGGTACTAGTGGAGGGGATGAGTGATAAGTGAAAAGTAAAAGTGATAAGTTCGCTACTTATCACTTTTTACTTCTTTTCTACCTCTTTATTCTTCTTGTGAAAGGATCACGGCCGTATAGGCAGGGAGCGTCATCTCGGCAGAAAAAGG
>JBBKWA010000062.1:0-44293 GCA_037968695.1 Saprospiraceae bacterium | reverse complement strand
ACGCTGAGCAGCCAAATGGAGATGTCCATTAGAGAATCCTCCAATCCAAGGAGCACTGGATTTAATAGTCCGATTAAAAAAACTGTTCGACTCTATTGGATAGGGCACTTGAAATCCATTGTAATCAAAACTATGAAACTTTATAGCATGGGGTACAAAATGAGTCCGAATCTTATTTACATTAAATTCAGCTCCCTCATGGCTCCCTATACATGGTTGTTGAGCCCTGATATAAATTGAGGAAATCAATAGTAAAAAGAGAAGTAGCTTTTTCATAATCGGGTCGTTTCATTAAAGCTACAACCCAATTTGAAAGAAAAATGTCTGCCCTTTGGCAAAAAGGAATTTACTCGGCGCTGGCCAATGGATATTTGAGCCCTTTGTAATCTGTCAGCACTGCTTTTACCTTACCGACGGAGACAGGACTCTCGATCATCAACGGAATACGGTTTTGGTCTGCTGATAAATAGACGCTCATCCGTGTGCCCTTATCAAAGAAATACCCTTCGACCATTTGTGGCTTGATTAGGTTCGTCCTATGCTTCCCCATGTTACGAATCTTTGTGACCACGTTTTTTTCTGCTATCTCAACTTGCAGCGGATATTCCTCTTCCACAAATACTTTGACATTAAAATGGTCTCCTGCCTTGTATTTGTCAAAATTGATATTACGGACATTATATACAATGGAGATTAAATCATGCATGCAGGTGGAAAGTTCCTCTGTATATTCTTTGGTAGGCTTATTTGGCCAACCTTTCGTCGCATGAACTACATTCTTTTCCTGGTCAAAAGTGAATTTATCCCACCATTCATATTTTCCTTCCTGGATATCACGCGCAAAAGAGATAGGCAACAAGGTTTTTTTATCAATCACACTTTCATAATAGTCGTTGACTTCATAAAACCATTCAAAGGCATTAATAGTCTTTCCAACCACAGAGATATGGTATCGATCCCCAAGATCATCCACTTTAAAAGTAGCCCTTCCGGCGGCAATCCAGATAAATTCAAGTTGGTAATAAAGGGTATAGGTCATCACTTCGCCACCCTGCCAGGAAGAGTTCTCTGTATCACAGAAATTGTTTGGCAACGTATCCGCTACCGGTGCAGGCCGGGTAAACCAAAACAAAGAAGTCAGTATAAGCGATACCTGTAACATATTCTTTAAACGAAATTAGGGGTAAAGTGTTACATAACAGGCTTATAATTATGACTTTTTGCAAAATCTTATGATTTGTACTTTTACGTTGTAACACGCCTCTTTTGCCCTATCTGAAGTGGTATTGCCAAAATTCTTTCAATCTTTACAGGCAGAAATTACCTGAATCGCGATCAACCATTTATGGAAATAATCATCATTTTTATTTTAATCCTGATTAATGGGGTTTTTTCGATGTCGGAAATTGCACTCATTTCGGCCCGAAAAAACAGGCTAAGAAGTGCTGCCAACCGCGGCAACAAAGGCGCTAAAACCGCGCTTGAACTTCAATCCGCTCCAAGCAAACTCCTCTCTACTGTTCAAATCGGAATCACCTCCATTGGGTTGTTGACAGGCGTCTATAGTGGAGACACGATATCCAAACAAATGGAATCCTTCATTTTGCAAATTCCAAGTGCTGCGCCATACGCCCCAACCTTATCCGTTGCCGTAGTGCTGGTCATTGTCACTTTCTTTTCATTGGTCCTTGGCGAATTGGTGCCAAAACGTATCGGCCTAACCTATCCTGAAACAATTGCCAGAATGATGGCCTTTCCAATGAAAGTCATCGCCACGATAACTGCTCCTTTTATATGGTTGCTGACGATTACGACCAACTTGATTTTGAAAGTATTTAACATCAAACGGTCGAAGGAAAGCAAAGTAACCGAAGAAGAAATCAAAGCGATCATCAAAGAAGGCATGGAGGATGGTGAAATTCAGGAAATTGAGCAAAATATCGTTAATCGGGTATTTAGTGTGGGCGATCGCAGCGTAAGTTCGTTAATGACCAGCAGAAAAAAGATGAATACAATCGAAGCTTCATCGTCCCGCGAAGAAGTAAAATTGAAAGTAAAAGATCATTTGCATAATTTCTATCCAATTTATGACAATGAAGAACAAGACATCATTGGCGTGGTCAGCCTGAAACAACTTTTTGCTGCAATCGAAGAAGAAGAATTTGATATTAAAAAAATACTCGGCAAGCCTGCCTATATAGCTGAAAGAGATTCAGCCTATAAGGCGTTGGAAACTTTTAAAAAATCTAATATCCATTATGCCTTAGTGATTGACGAGTACGGCTCTACCCAGGGCATCATTACGATGAGCGATATTTTGGAAGCACTTGTCGGCGACATATCAGAGTTTTACAGTGAAGACTATTTGTTCCAGCAACGGAGCGAAAATTCCTGGTTGGTCGATGGGCATTATCCGCTCCCTGATTTTCTCACTCGATTTGGGCTAGAAGAATACATTAAAAACTATGACCTCAATACTATTGGCGGATTAATCATGCACGAACTCGGGCATATCCCAAAGCAGTCTGAAAAAGCCTATTGGATAAACTTTGAATTTGAAATTTTAGATATGGATGGCCCGGCGATTGACAAGGTATTGATCACAAGGAAATAAGTGAGGAGTGAGCGGTGAGCGGTGAGCGGTGAGCAAGAAAGTCTAAAACTGCGTCTTTGCGTGAAATATTTTTGGGCTGAAAAGGCAGAAAAGAGAAAGAGGCGGAAGGGCGGAAAGAAAAAAATGTAAATATTAAGTGGCGAACAAGTAAAATTCCTTTGCTCCCGACTACAATGGGGATAGCGTCTTTGCGCATAATAAGGTGAGTGGTGTTCCGCTGTGGCGGAGGGTGAGAAGTGAGAAGTGAGAAATGAGAAGTGAGAAGTGAGAAGTGAGAAGTGAGAAAATAAACATTACACACTAAACGCTAAACATTAAACATTAAACATTTAAACATTTAAACATTTAAACATTTTCCTTCTATGAATAAAAAACCTATTCGCATTCTTGGCATTGATCCCGGAACAAACGCTCTTGGATTTGCTGTCATTGAGGTGGATGGTGAAAAAGTGCAGGTACTTGAAATTGGTGTGCTACATTTGAAGGACAAAAAAGAACACACCGAAAAGCTACGCGAAATCTTTTTGGAAATTCAGGAAATAATAGAACGCTATCTACCAAAAGATCTCGCTATCGAAGCCCCTTTCTTTGGTAAAAACGTACAGTCTATGCTAAAGCTGGGTAGAGCACAAGGCGTGGCAATGGCAGCTGGCATGACCATGGGGCTCAACATCACCGAATACTCCCCAAAAAAAGTAAAGCAGTCCGTCACCGGCAATGGAAATGCCACCAAATTGCAAGTCGCTGATATGTTGGTCCGATTAAATATTTTGGAACAAGGAAAGTTTCAACTGGATGCCACCGACGCCCTCTCTGTGGCAGTCTGTCATCACTTTCAGGCCGGCAAGCCTGTCTCCTCGAAGAAAGGTGGTTGGGGTTCATTTATTAAGGAGAATCCGGGAAGAGTGAAATGAAAAGCATAGGGCGTAGAGCTGAGGGCGAAGGGTTTAGAGGCTGGATTAAGACATTGGGTAAATAAAAATTTCTACGGTTAGGGGTAATGAATCTATGATCAAAAGACACTTTTAAATGGAAAATCATTTAGAATGTCAAAATTTAGATTTGAAAGTCTGGAAATATGGAAGGAAGCTATTCATCTTGCAATGCTACTTTTTGAAATTGGAGATGAAATGCAAGAGCAGCAGTTGTGGCGATTTGCAGATCAGATTCGTGGCGTAGGCATGAGCATTTCAAACAATATTTGTGAAAGTACTGGAACAACCATGCTTAAAGAACAAAGGCAATTTCTTAGATATGCAAAAAGAGAGTGTTATGAAGCCGTCAACATAATCATACTTCTTGAGATGAAAGCTTTAATAACGTCAACAAGAAAGTCGATTTTATATGAACGTCTAAATATTTTGAGCAGTAGAATTCAAGCTTATTCAAATTCCCTAAAATAATTTCCCAATAAGACCTACCCATGCATAGCTCTTTGCTCCTTGCTCAATGAACTATGTTCTTTCCCGTCCACTCTTTGCTCTTTGCTCTTCGCTCTATGCACTATGCACTATGCTCTATGCTCTATGCTCTTAACCTTTTTTCGGCTCCGTCTGCGGCGCCTCATCATCATCCTTAATATCCTTGACGAGATCATTCACGTCTTTAGTCGCCTGCTCCAGGTCCTTCACATTTTTATTGCGTCTTCTGGATTTACTCTTTTCACCATTCTCAATTGGGCGTTTAGAACCATCCCCAATAAATCCGTCTTCACTGAATACAAATCCGCTTTTATCGGCATCTACATAAATCGTATCGCCTTCCACAAACTGACCGGACAATACCTGAATCGCAAGCTCATTGACCAACTCGGTCTCGATGACTCTCTTGAGTGGACGAGCGCCAAACTGTGGATCATAACCCATCTCTGCAATCAGTGTCAACGCATTGTCGTTTATTTCCAGAGAAAGTTCGCGATTCGCCAGATTCTTCTTGATCTTCTTTAGTAGCAAGACAGCAATCTGCTTGATCTCCTCTTTTGTCAGCGGGAGAAACATGATTTTGTCATCTATTCGATTCAGAAATTCTGGTCTCAGCGTTTCTTTCAGTTTTGCAAAAACCTCATCCTTGGTTGTGGATAGAATATCCTCCCGTTGACTTTCTCCAAGGGCCTCCAGGTCTTCAAAGTTTTCGAGAATGATTTCTCCTCCCATATTGGAAGTCATGATCACTATCGTGTTTTTAAAATTGGCAATACGGCCTTTGTTATCTGTCAATCGACCATCATCCAATACTTGCAACAATACATTGAAGGTATCCGGGTGAGCTTTTTCAATTTCATCCAACAGCACGATAGAATATGGTCTTCGACGAACAGCTTCTGTCAATTGTCCCCCTTCATCATACCCGACATACCCTGGAGGAGATCCTACCAATCGTGATACGGCATGCTTCTCCTGATACTCACTCATATCAATTCTGGTGATCGCATTTTCATCATCAAACAGGACTTCAGCAAGTGCTTTGGCCAATTCCGTTTTCCCTACACCGGTAGGCCCAAGAAAAATAAATGAACCTATAGGTTTATTCGGATCCTGAAGACCGGCGCGGCTTCTTCGCACAGCATTACTCACGGAGACTACTGCTTCTTTTTGCCCGATGAGTCGCTTTCCGATTTCATCTTCAAGATGCAACATCTTCTCCTTTTCGCTCACCATCATTTTCTGCAACGGAATCCCTGTCCAACGCGACACGACTTCTGCAATATCATTGGCAGTCACTTCCTCATTGCTAAACCGGCTATCAGCAGGTAGCTCATCCAATTTAGCTTCAGCTTCTTTTAGTCTGGTTGTTTCAGCAACGAGGTCACCGTATCTGATTTTTGCGACTTCTTCATACCTTGATTCGCGCTCGGCGACAATAGCCTGATGTTCCAACTCATCGATCTTTTTCTTGATCGTTTGAATAGAATCCACCAGTTCTTTTTCGTTTTTCCAGGAGGCTTTAAGGGTGTCAAATTTTTCCTGTGTATTCGCTATTGTTTCGTTAAGGGTTTTAAGCTTCTTTGTATCTTTTTCCCGTTTAACAGCTTCCCGTTCGATTTCGAGCTGACGTAGTTTACGATCTGCCTGATCAATTTCCTCCGGCATGCTATCCAATTCTAACCGTAATTTGGCAGCTGCCTCATCAATCAAGTCAATAGCTTTATCGGGAAGATGTCTGTCAGCAATATATCGGTGGGATAGCTCTGCAGCAGCGACAAGGGCTTCATCAAGGATATCAATTTTGTGATAGACTTCGTACTTATCCTGAATTCCTCTGAGAATCGAAATGGTTTCAGCAACTGAAGGCTCATCAATGAAGACAGTCTGGAACCTACGCACCAAGGCTTTATCTTCCTCAAAATACTTCTGGTACTCATCTGCTGTTGTGGCTCCGATGGTACGTAACTCACCTCTGGCCAATGCTGGTTTTAGAATATTTGCGGCATCCATTGCACCACCTCCACCGCCTGCACCAATCAGCGTATGGATCTCATCAATAAAAAGGATGACTTCGCCTTCAGAGTTTTTGACTTCTTCTATGACAGCTTTGATGCGTTCTTCAAACTCGCCTTTAAATTTAGCACCTGCAATTAAGGATGCAATATCGAGCACGTAGATTTGCTTAGAAAGGAGATTGTCAGGCACATCCTTTTTAACAATTCTCCAGGCGAGGCCTTCTACAATGGCAGTCTTACCAACACCGGCATCGCCAATTAGAATGGGGTTGTTCTTCTTGCGTCGGGATAAGATGTGTAGAATCCTTCGAATCTCTTCATCGCGGCCAATGATTGGGTCCAGTTTTCCATCAAGCGCCCTTTGGTTCAGGTGAATGCCGAATTTCTTGAGGGCATTGTATTGGTTGTCTGTGTTTTGATCGGTTACTGTCCGTCCTCCGCGCAGTTCTTTAATAGCGGCTTTGAGGGCAGCCAACGTCGCTCCTTGATCTTTTAATATTTGCCCCCCTTTGCTGCTGCCTTTCATGATCCCGAGCAGCATAATCTCAGTGGAGATAAATTCATCACCAAATTCAGCGAGAAACTTCTTAGCCTCAGCCAAGGCTTTGTTGCTATGATCAGTCAAGTACTGCTTATCAGAGCCTGAAACCTTCGGGTAGCTTTCAATTGCTTCATCTAACGCCTTTGTCAGTTGAGGGATGCTTACCCCTACTTTTTGAAAAAGAAATTTTGCGCTATCCTCACTCGCCTCCAAAACCCCTTTGATAAGATGCGTCGTATCTACGGTCTGTTGCTGCATTTTAGCAGCTAGACGTTGTCCGGCCAGGATGGCTTCCTGGGCATTAATGGTAAAGTTATCGTATGTCATGGTCTATTTTTCAATAATCTAATGCTTAATTCTTGTCCACAAAATAACAAGATGACAGGGTATGGAGTTCGCTATTCTACCGAATCCAATAGTTAATAGAAGTTTAAGAGGCAATTTCAGGCAATTGAAGCAACCTTTTTTTACAAAAGTTAAAATTACTTTCCTGCTTATTTCTTACTCATTTTCATGGAGTTGGGTAAAATGGATTCGCTGTTCACTGCGAAAGGTTAATAAAATTGATATATAAATAATATATATGAGTAAAAAGTATATATCTTGTCGCATTGCAATACAGATTATTTCTCTTGCCTTATAAGCAGGTTTAGGGGAAAATCGGTTCCCTGTTCAAAAAGTTGAGCAGAAGGAACACCTTGCGAGAACTATCACAATACTTGCGCGCGTTACCCCCCCATGGCAGTTCAATCAAAACGACACTATAAAGCGAATGGCAAGCTCCTGCTTACAGGGGAATATCTTGTCCTGAATGGAGCTGTCTCATTGGCTCTGCCCTGTAAGCTCGGACAATCTATGAATGTCAACGAGCGGCCAGGAAGTGAAATCAATTGGAAATCATACGATCGTAAAGGCAACCTCTGGTTTTCTGCCACCTTTGATCTCATGGCCTTTGAGCCGATCAAGACAACAGACAAGGATGTCGCTAACAGTATTCAACAGCTACTCCGTGGTGCCTGTCGCCAAAATTCTGAGTTTCTATCGCAATGGCGCAAATATGCCGTAGAAACTTACCTTGAATTTGACCTTGAATGGGGATTAGGCAGCAGCTCAACATTAGTATGGTGCGTCGCCCAATGGGCAGAAGTCAATCCTTACATTCTTCTTTTTGATACTTTCGGCGGATCAGGATACGACATCGCATGTGCTGATGCTGAAGGACCTGTTTTGTATCAATTATTGGAAGATGAACTGCATATAGATGGTGCAGATTTCAACCCTACATTCAAGGACAACTTGTACCTTGTTTATTTAGGACGCAAACAGAGCAGTAAAGATGCTTTGAAAAATTATCATCAATCCAAAGCCTCGCTCAACGGTTCAGTTGATAAAGTCTCAAGACTTACAGAAAGTATCAACACAGCTAAATCTTTAAAAGAATTTGAATCACTGGTTCAACAGCATGAAACACTTGTTTCCCAGATTCTCGGACTCCCTACCGTGCAGACTAGTGAATTTTCTGATTATTGGGGTTGTGTAAAATCTTTAGGCGCCTGGGGCGGTGACTTCGTTCTCGCTACTTCTGATCGCCCTGCTGAGGAGACACGCGAATACTTCAAAGGCAAAGGCATGGATATTGTCTTTAAGTATGATGAGCTTATTCTTTCTTAATTCAAACTTTTGGATTCAGAAATAACCCTATTCTAATATTCCAGACACCGGATACTCCACCCCATCCCAATCGTTTAAGACATTAATTATTTTGAAGGCTTCGTATCGCTGGATATCTCTTATATGAATCGGTTTTGGCGTTAATACCCCGGAGGAAACCAGGCGCTTCCAGGTAGTGCCCGCGAGAAGAGGGATAGAAGGCGTATACCATCGCTTACCGGAACGAAAAGCAATGTTTGCTTTTGTTGTATCGGTAATCCAACCATTGCGCGTCATCAAAATATCATCCGCTCCGTTCCGCTTTTCAAAAAGTGCCTCCAGGAATTTGCGGTCAGCATACTTATATAAATAATCAAATTCTTCCGGAACATCAACGATTCTCAATGAACGGTATTGTGAATTACCATTAGGAATAAATTCAATCGAAACAGCATTCAAATCATATACAATTCTACATCGCCAAACGCCTTCTTGCGGTAACTCGCAAGAAGAAAGAATTTCGTGTAGTTGTAATGAACGATCTGCAAAGGTTATCCCCTCATGAAAATTTAACATAGTCGCATCCACACGTTGCTGATGCCAATCCAGGTTAAGTGGAAGGCCATCTGCGATGCAAATTGTCTCAAGAAATTTAATCACTAAAAGTTATTGTTGAAACTGAAAGCCAAATGTAACGAAGAACTTGCAGAGAAAGATCTTCCGCCTTAGTTATAAGGGGATATATACTTTATCAATCATTTCACGATATTCCTGTGCGGCATTACTCTGATAGGTGATACCACCTCCACTGCGGTAATAGAGTCCATCTTCCCGCTGTTCAATCATACGAATCATCACAGCACTGTCAAGATTTTTTCCATCATAGACACCAAAGACGCCTGTAAAATACTTTCTAGGCTCCGCTTCAATATGGTTAATGAGTTCGACTGTTCGTTTTTTAGGGGCCCCTGTGATTGATCCCGCGGGAAGTAATGCATGCATCATGCTTCCTGGCTTTGACGCAAATTCTGCTTTAAGCACACCTGAAATTTCAGAACTACATTGAAGTAAAGATTTCGCTGCGGTAGAAATCCTTGTTATAAATCGATAATTATTTACTGTCACATGATTGGCGACAATGCTTAAATCATTGCGCAACAAATCCACAACGGTCGCATGTTCTTCCTGCTCCTTAATATCACCGAGCAATACAGCTTCGGCATCGGGCAAAGAAGCATCTATTGTTCCTTTCATGGGATAGGTCCTAATGACTCCTTCAGTAACTGAAACAAATTGCTCCGGAGAAAACACAACAAACTGCTCGTCCACCAAAAGTTTATATGGTGCCTTTACGGTATCAAATATTTCTGTTAATGAATCAATGTTCGACAGTCTTGTTGAATAACACAAGTTTAGCAGATAGGTGTCACCGGCTTTTATCGCGGCAAGTGCTTGATCAAATCCCATCTGATATTCCTCAAATGGAATCGGTGATTTTTTGAGATTAATAGATGCTATGGTGGATGGATATCCGGTATTCGTTTCCCTAATTTGATAACGGATGGCAGGTTCGTTTTTATCTGCACCGCTATCTATTAATTCACTAAGGGGTTTGATAATGGGCATTGCCAGTTCAAAATCCAAAACAAAAAGAAAAGGGATACCTTCTGCGGCCAAATGATCCATCCGCGCTACCCATTCAGGCGATCTCATCTGACTTAATTAGTTTTTCCGTTCACTTCCATACACACCACCCTGAAACTTTTAATCCCAGTAATGGTATCTTTCCGCATATATTGTTCAACGGTCCAGGTATAAGAACCAATTTCTGGAAAAGTAAATCGCTGCTGCAGGGGCAAATAAATTGAGCAGGCGTTATTCCTGCAATTCCCCGCCCAGGAGCCATCATTATCTAACAACTCAACCGAGGTTACAGATTCTACTTTTTTACCGGAAGGAAAGACGGTGTGTGTTTTAATGTAGAGGTTTTGGAAAGAATACGTGACATCGTGATTTAACTCAATGTGCATGGCATAAACGGTCGTCGTGTCCAAGGCTTCCAATGTAAACGATTTCAAATCACCTTTGACCCATTGGTGGTTTTCCATATCCCATTCCGCTGAATTCAGCACACCCTTATCACAAGCACTTAAGGTCATGAGTAGAGTACAACCGATGAGTAGAAAACGGATCAAGTAAAATAATCTTTCATCTTTTCAAAAAAGCCTTTTTCTGACTTGCTGGGCTGTGGTACAAAATTCGGCGCAGTTTGAAATTTTTCCAAAATCTGCTTTTCCTCATCCGTAAGTTTCTTTGGTGTCCAGAGATTGACATAGATCAATTGATCTCCTTTTCCATAAGCTTGCACTGAAGGCAATCCTTTTCCATTCAGTCTGAATATCTTACCACTCTGCGTTCCGGCTGGTATTTTAATTTTTACCTTTCCGGATAGACTTGGTATATCTACTGAGCATCCTAAAGCGGCATCAGGAAATCCTAAATACAGTTCATAGATTAGATTGTTACCATCACGCTTTAAATCAGCGTGCTTTTTTACTTCAATACTTATATGTAAATCGCCAGCAGGCCCTCCTTTGACACCGGCATTTCCTCTGCCGCGCATGGTTAATTGCATTCCGTCTTCAACACCAGCAGGGATTTCTATATCAATCATTTCATCATCAATCACCCGACCTTCACCCCGACACTTTAAGCAAGCTTCCACAACGATTGATCCGGTTCCATGGCAAGTAGGACATTGCACGGTCGTCTGCATCTGCCCTAAAAATGTACTTCTAATCTGGCGGACAACGCCTGAGCCACCACAAGTTTGGCAGTTCTTAACTTTGCCATCTTTCGCACCGCTTCCATCACATGTTTTACAGGACTTTCTCTTTTTTACTTTAATGGTTTTTTTGACCCCTGCTTCGACTTCTTCTAACGTTAGGCTGAGTTTGATCCGAAGGTTGGATCCTTTTTGGCCCTGGGCCCTTTGTCCTCCACCGCCACGTCCACCGAAAAAAGACTCAAAAGGACTATCCCCAAAGACATCGCCAAATTGGCTGAATATGTCATCCATATTCATCCCCTGACCACCATGAAATCCTTGACCTGTAACACCAGCATGACCATAACGATCATATCGGGCGCGCTTATCTGCATCACTCAGCACTTCGTAAGCTTCTGCAGCCTCCTTAAATTTATCTTCAGCCGCCTTGTCATCAGGATTCCGATCCGGATGATACTTCATCGCTATCTTCCGATAGGACTTTTTTAAAATTGCATCATCGACGTCTTTAGAGACATCGAGTATTTCGTAAAAATCGCGTTTGCTCATTGAACTATTTTATTTCCCCACCACCACTTTGGCGTGACGAATGATTTTGTCATTTAAGGTATATCCTGTTTCAATTGTATCTACAACAATTCCTTTTTGATTTTCATCACTAACAGGAATCTCTGTCACCGCCTCATGAATCTCCGGATCAAATTTTTCTCCAGTACTGATCATAGGCTTAAGTCCCTGATTCTGGAGTATGGTATTCAGGCGATTGTACACAAGTGAAACGCCTTCGCTAAATTGTTCATCGTGGTCAGGATTATCTGCGCTTGCCTTGGCTCGATTAAAATCATCCAAAACGGGTAAAAGGTTCACTATGGCATCTTTTCCTGCAGAATTGATGAGGTCAAGACGCTCTCGCATCGTCCGCTTCTTGTAATTCTCAAACTCGGCAAGTAACCGAAGGTGCTTATCTTTTAGTTCCTGGACAGAAGCTTGCAGTTCGGCGACATCATTGTTTCCATGGTCATCAGGTGGCGTTCCGTCCTTACCCATTTCTGGATTGGCCTTATCAAAGTCAAATAATTTCTCCTCTCGGGCCTGATCTTCCATGGGTGTACCGTTTTCCTTGTTTTTATCTTCTTTGCTCATATCAATTATGTATTCTAGTGCCCTGGAGCACCTAAATATGCATTACTAAAAAAGGTGTGCAAAAGTACTGCCATCCGGGACAATTGTGCCATTTTGACAGAAAAAGAGGCCCAAGATGCTAATGCGGCAGCATCGGTTTGTAAATATGAGCAGCTAATGTCATGAAAACTAGCTTTTTGGCTAGAGGCGATCAGCCAACAATTTCTCGATTTCTGCAAAATCGGGATCCACAGCCATGATGACTCCTTCAGGATTAATGAGAAATTTTGTTGGTATTTGTTTGACCGTATAGGCCACCGTCGCTGGGGAATCGAAAGAGGATGACTCCATGATGTGGTATGGCCATATCAAACCATCCTTCTGGATCGCCTGTTCCCATCTCAATTTGTTGCGTTCTAAACCGATACTTACAATTTCAAAGTCTGTTGCATTTTGAAATCGTTGCCCGTGGTATTTCTCATACAGTGCTACCAATTCAGGATTGGATTTCCGGCAAGGACCGCACCAGCTCGCCCAAAAGTCCAGCAAGACAAACTTCCCTTTTAAATCAGATAGTGCAAAAGCAGCCCCATCAGGTAATACACCACTGAATTCAATCGATTTAGCACCCGTGATAATCTTTGGCTTTAGATATATGTTTTTACCAATTCGAATGCCAAAAAATGCAATAATAGCAATGCCAATAAACAATAACAAATTCTTCATGGTCTTGATAAACACCCAGAAGGGGGTAAATGTTAAAAGTTTGCTTTCTGTTCTTCTCCTTTTTTATGTAGTGATTTATTGATAGGTGATCTGGTATATGGTTATATGCTTTTCTTTTTTCTCTTATTTCAGACGCCAGCATTATAGATGCCAGATTTCAGACCTGTTTTTCAAATGCCAAGAACCTTATCTTTTCTCTATTCCTTCTAATCCTTGCTGCCCTTATGCCTTTCCACCTTTCCGCCTTTCTCACCCCCGCTGTATACACCTTCGGCTAACAGCAGGGTCTCCGCTTTGCTCCGATCTTCGTTCTTCGTTCTTCTCTCCCGCTGAGCATCCGCCTCAGCTCCCGTCCCGATTGATCGGGATCGCAACGGGATCGGGACGGGAATCGGGAGGCAGGGATCTCCGCTTCGCTCCGATTTTCTCTTTTCGTTTTTCACTATTACCGTATACCTTTGCCCGTTCATTGATCCCCTTACCATCAATATTGAATCTTATGGAAATGCTCACGATTGACCCGAAAGACACTTTACAAAAGGATTTACAGCAGTTTATTGTTGGTTCGGTTGCGCCCAGACCAATTGCTTTTGTGAGTACCATTGACAAGGATGGAAAGAAAAATATAGCCCCTTATAGCTTTTTCAATGCGTTCAGTTCCAATCCGCCTATAGTTGTTTTTTCGAGTAATCGCAGAGCCTTTGACAATACCACAAAAGACACGCTTCACAACATAAAAGAAACAGGAGAGTGTGTCATCAACGCGGTTAATTTTAATATTGTGCAACAGATGGCTGTGGCTTCAGTAGATTTTCCAAGTGGGGTGAGTGAGTTTGAGAAAACCGGCTTAACCCCAATTCCTTCTGATGTCGTAAAAGCCTTCAGGGTGGCCGAATCACCATCCCATATGGAGTGCAAAGTCATGGATATCGTCACCCTGGGGGATGGTGGTGGTGCGGGGCATCTTATCATTTGTGAGGTTGTGCGCATGCATATAGCGAAAGAAGTGCTCACCGATCAAAACCGAATCGATCCTAATAAAATCGATCTTATGGGACGGCTTGGGCGCGCCTATTACGTGCGCTGCAGTGGGCAGGCAATCCACACCATAGTGCAGGGGACCAAACCTACAACGATTGGTTTTGATCAACTGCCTGAGAATGTAAAGCAAAGCCCGGTTTTAACTGGAAATGATCTGGGCAAGCTTGCAGGACAAGTGACCTTTCCAACAGACGAAGAGTTAAAGGATGCGATGAATTTGCCAGCACTAAAACATGCTTTATCAGCTAAAAATCCAATAGCCTCGGTGCACTATTTAGCCAAAACATATCTTGATCAAGGTGATGTAAGAATGGGATTTAGTATCCTGCTGGTATAGTAAGCATTTAGTTTATACCGAATATCCACATTGGTGGAATGTTCTTAAAAACAAACTTTACTTTATGCAGTGGTAGGTCGCGATAATACCATTTCACTACTAGTGGCATATAGGTGAAAAACCTGTATACAGCGCCTTGCGCAGTTTGACGAAGTATCGCATCAAATATTTTTTGACTGATTTGCTTTTGTAAAAATGGAAGGCTTGAAATGATCAGATCCGCTTTGTCTAAATTCATTTCTTCCAGTATATCATTCATGCGATGAGCACTATCATGCACTACTGTCACTCTGGTCCCAAATTTATTTCGCAACAGATCAACGTAAGACTCCTCCAGATCAATCAAAATCACCTTCGTGGTTGGCTTGCATTTAGCGAGGATCTCTTTTGTAAATGTACCTGGTCCGGGCCCAAGTTCAACCACGGTCTCAATCTTTTCCCAATCGATACCGGACAAAATCGCTTTTCCTGCAATCTTGGAACTAGGGATTACTGAGGCGTTCCGAATAGGGTTTTTAAAAAAATTTAGAAGGAACAGGCCTCTCTCTTTCCACTTCTCGTGGGCTGCTTCAGCACTGGTGGCCAAAGTTACTGAAGGTCCAGTAACAACAGATTTTGACATATTGCCTTCGTTGGATTTACCCATGATGAAAATTGGAAATGAACAGCTAAAGTAGGATATCATAAGCGATATTCTGCTATGGGCTACTATTACTGCAGTTATAAAACAACTGATTTTCAACAAATTAAGCGCCAAGTTAGTTGTTTAAAAAAGCTATTTAGCTTTCCATTAACCTAGTCCTTTTCATTGCGATTTAAAAAAACAAAACCGCCATTTCCTTCTGCGAGCACCAGGCAACAGTACTGCTGAGGCATACCATTGATTTTTAATTTGATTTCTTCCACCTGTTCCATTTTCACTATCCCCTTAATATAAAACTCCTCGAGCGTGGATATATTTACAGACCAATCCCCTGAAGTGCGTTCGCGATTGACTATCGATATCCCAACTGTGACCTCCTGCTGATGAAACACAAATACAGGATACAAGGAGACTCCTTCATTCAACACACTTTCAAAAGCTTCGTGCATCATCGAACGATACTGATGAATTTCTGTGCTGAAATGGGTTAGATATTTCTCTTGCTCTTTACTCATATTCTATCCAGCAAAGCTACGCATTCTATATGTTGTGTTTGCGGAAACATATCCACAGGAATAGCTTTTGTCATATTGTACTTTTCACTTAGCATTTTTATATCTCTTGCTTGTGTCGCCGGATTACAACTGACGTAAACAATTCTTTTTGGCGATGCCGCAAGCAGACTATCAATTACTTTGGGATGCATTCCTGCTCTTGGCGGATCTGTAATGATTACATCAGGCGCACCATTGTGCTGTATAAATTCAGGATCAAGGATCAGTTCAACCGTACCAACAAAAAAGTCCGTATTAGTGAGGCCGTTAAAGGAAGCATTCTCCTTGGCATCATCGATAGCTTCTTCAATGTGTTCAATGCCTACGACGCGCTGGCAACTATCCGCCATATATATGCCAATACTTCCTACACCACAATAGAGATCATATACAACATCTGTTGGTTGAAGGTCAGCCAATTGTTTTGTCAGCGCATACAGGTTTTCTGCTTGTCTGCTATTCGTTTGAAAAAAAGACTTTGGACCGATGTGAAATTTGACATGGTGGAGCTGCTGCACTAAAGATTCAGATCCATATTCATGTTTGGCGGGGAGATCATGTATGGTATCATTGACCTTTGTATTTAAGCACGAATAAATAGAAATAATCTTCGGAAATTCGGAAGCAAGGGCACCAACAAGTTCTGTCATCCATTCGAGTTGCTCATCCCCTACCACAAGCACGACCATAGTTTCATCGGAGGTGTTATTACGAACAATAACATTTCTGATAAAACCAGTTTTCTCCCTCAATTGAAAAAAGGACCATTCATTTTTTAAGGCCAGTGATTTGATAAATAATCTGATCTTATTTGAAATTTCATTCTGCAAGTAGCAATGGTCAATATCCAGAATTTTATCAAATGCACCTGGCAAATGAAATCCAATTCCCTCTCGCTTATAAATTTGATCAGAAGCCAACTCCTCTTCAGTTAGCCAACGGCGATCAGAGGCGGTGTATTCCAGTTTATTGCGATAATAGCGCTGATCAGGAGCTGAGACGATCGGTAGAATCAGGTCGGGATTCAATTCTCCAATCCGCTGAAAGGCATCCCCAACTCTTTTGAATTTGAACCGGAGTTGCGCCTCATAAGTCATATGTTGCCATTTGCAACCACCACATAAACCAAAATGAGAGCAAAATGGCACAGCACGATCCTCTGAAAATTTTGAAACTTTGGTAGCCTTCGTGATAAACATGCCTTTGCTCTTCTTTATCGCGGTAGCATCTACTATATCACCGGGTACGGCACCCCGCACCTGGATAATCCGCCCATCCTCACATCTTCCTATTGCCAACCCTTCTTCGGCGGTATCTATGATATTGACATTCAAAAACTCCCTTCTTTCTTTTTTTCTTCTGGCCATCGCGCAAAGGTAGCACTTGGGTTAGAATAACGAACACCTTAGTACTGTGCTCATTAAGTGGCAAACCTAACTTCAAACCGGTGATTCTGATGAAAGCGTTTCGAAAAGATATCTGGGGGGTTGTATCTTATTTACACTTTGTAACGTTATACCCTATACAAAACAAACACCGATATGCTAAAGCACCTTTCTAAAAGCCAGTTCATTTTTGCCTTATTCTTTCTTTTTGGCACTGCGTTAAACAGCCAATCAAAAATTGGTATAAGAGTAGGCGTTATCAGTGCTAACCAGAATGTTCATATTGGTGACAGCAAAGAGGAGATTAAATCAAAGCTCGGCGCTGATTTAGCACTTTTAGCAGATTTCCCAATAGGTTTAATATCGATAAGTCCTGAATTTCACTGGTTACAGAAAGGAGGCAAGGTCGAAGATCTCAATGGCCCTTTTGGTGAAGTCTCAAGAACTTTCAATTATCTGGAAATTCCCCTTTTGGTCAGGGTTAATTTTGGAAAATTACTTGGCTTTTCTTTCTTTGGTGGACCGAGTTTCGGTTATTTATTGAATGGAACAGATAAAGATCAGGATGGAAGTACTTCGGACATCGATCTGGACTTCTACAAGCGTACTGAATTTGGCGCCCATCTAGGAGGTGGTCTTTCTGTTGGCCCTGTCCGAGTGGACCTTCGATATATATTTGGGCTGACCAATATTTTTGATAATTCATCGGATACAGAAATAATCAATACCTCATTAGGGGCAGGGGTTAGTCTTCTTTTTTAACGGCCTTGAGGAAATTTTATTTTCATCCCTTTAGCAATTCCATGCATGGCCCGATGTAATCATATATACATATTTTAGCATGTGTAACATTTTGAGATTATGTAGCTAATATGTATTATCTTCGGAAGCCGACCAGAATAATCTTTGTCCTTTCTGTTTGTTTCTTTTTTTAATTCTAAAAACCAAAATTTGATATTTTTATGAAAAAAGTAATTACTCTTAAAGTACTTGGGCTTGCCTTGCTTATGGTGGTAAGTATATCCGGAATTCAATCGCAGGATTCTTCAAATGGGCGATTTGGCATTAGAGCCGGTGGAAACATTACCAAGCAAAATTTTGAAGACGGAAGTGTTTCAAAAGACCCTGAGTCTAAATTCGGTCTTGATTAGCTGTTGTCTTTAATGTGCCACTTGGCGGTGGAACATTTATGATCCAACCGGAATTGCATTGGTCGCAGAAAGGGTCAGTGATACAGGATATTAATAGCAATGAAATAACAAGCACGCTAAACTATCTTGAGTTACCTGTTCTGCTCAGGTGGAATTTTGGTAGCACGATTAAATTATTTGCCTTGGGTGGTGTAAGTGCCGGTTACCTCCTTGGTGGCAAGTTAGAAGGAGACAATGTCGAAGATGACATCAAGGAAGTTTACAATGATCTCGATTTCTCTGGAATTCTGGGGCTGGGAATTGGGCTAGGTCCTATTGAGGTTGATATTCGATATCAGGCTGGAATATCAGATATTTCACAAAGCAATGGCAACTTTGGAAAGATCACGAACAGTTCATTTGGCGCAGGGGTAAGCCTTATGTTTTAAGTTTACCGCTCTGCAGTACAAATGGTTACCACCAAATAAATCATCAAAACCGCTGTCGGATCTTTATTTCGTCAGCGGTTTTACTTGATGGTGAATCCACCCCTTCAGCATGAATATAAAGCGCTCATAATCTGCTATTTATATCCCAGCCGAATGAATTCAATACATCCCCTTTTAAGCCATTGGAAATCCATACCTTTGCGGGTCTTATGGAATCGGCCAAAAACAGCATAGACCCGGGCAAATTACCACAACACGTGGCTGTCATCATGGATGGCAATGGTCGTTGGGCAAAAAAGCATGGCAAACCCAGGATCTTTGGTCATCGAAATGGTGTCAAGTCCGTAAGAGAAATATCAGAGGCTGCAGCTGAAATTGGCATTCCATACCTTACTTTATATGCCTTCTCGACAGAGAACTGGAACCGACCCCCTATAGAGGTCAATGCCTTAATGGATATTCTGGTCATCACCATAAGGGATGAACTGGAAACCATGAATAAAAACAATATTCGGTTAGGGGTCATTGGCGATATTGATCGCTTACCTAACTCAACAAGAAAGGCACTCCTGGAAGGAATCGAAAAAACAAAAGAAAATACACGGATGACCCTTACCCTGGCACTGAATTATTCAGCGCGTTGGGAAATAACCGAATCGATGCGCCAAGCTGTCCGATTGGCTTCAGCGGGAAAGATAACCGCTGATGATATTAATGAAGACATGGTGAATTCCCTTTTGTCTACAACACATATTCCTGATCCCGAGCTTCTAATACGAACAAGTGGGGAACATCGGATCAGTAACTTTCTTTTATGGCAAATAGCCTATACAGAATTATATTTTTCTGATGTGTACTGGCCTGATTTTGACCGGGAACAGTTTTATAATGCCATTGTCGACTTCCAACACAGGGAGCGAAGATTTGGCAAAACAAGTGAACAACTCAATCCACAAGGCTAATTAAACAACACGCACCCCTGCAAATTCGTTTTTGTCGCAGATAACCTGATCACCCGCATGAAGAGCACATATTACTATTACTATTTTTCCTTATTCCTTTCCCTTTTCGTGTGGTCGTCCGGAACCCTGGTTGCTCAAATGACCCCTGTACAATATGGGGAAGTGGAGGAATTAGAGATTGGTGGAGTTGAAGTGAGTGGCGTATTTTTTAGTGACCCCAATGCTATCAAATCCGTTTCAGGGCTTAAAGTTGGCCAAGTCATTAAAATCCCTGGATCGGACATCACCAGAGCAATGCGAAATTTATGGAAACTTCGCTTGTTTGATGACGTTCAGATTCTACTGGACAAGCGAATTGACAATATCGTTTTTCTTACCATAAATCTTACGGAACGATCACGGCTTGCCGGGTGGTCCTATCGGGGTGTTCCACAAAGTGTCCATGATGACCTGAATGAGATTCTAACGCCATTTCTTATCAAAGGTCAAGTAGCTGCCACGGCCAACCAGATCAATGCGAAAAATGCCATAAAAAAATTCTACCAGGAGAAAGGCTATTTTGATGCTACAGTGGAAGTAAGAGAAGAGGACTATAGGTCAAATTCTATAAATCTTGTATTTGATATTGAAATCAACAACCGCCTTAAAATTGAAAAAATAACCTGCGTAGGTTGTATTGAAGTCTCTGAACGTGAATTGCGAAAAAACTTCAAATCCACGAAAGCTAAGTCTCACCTGCTCAAGAAATCGAAGTTTGTCGAAGCCGATTATGAAGCAGATAAAAAAGCAGTCATTCAAGAATATCGAAATCTGGGGTACCGTGATGCATATATTGTTGGTGATACCATGTACCGGAACGCAGATGGGTTGTTGGAGTTGATCGTTACCATATCTGAAGGGGAACGCTACTATTTTGGATTGATTACCTGGAAAGGTAATACCATTCACTCCAGTGATAAACTAAACCGCATACTCGGTATTCGCAATGGCGAAATCTATAGCGAAGAATTACTTGAATCAAGATTGCGTTTCAGTATTGATGGTCGTGATGTTACGTCCACATACATGGATGATGGGTATTTATTTTTCAATGTCGAACCCACAGAAATATCTGTGGAAGATCATATCATCAACCTGGAAATGAGAATTTTCGAAGGTCCACAAGCGACTATAGATGAAGTCATCATTAAAGGAAATACCCGAACACACGAACATGTCATTCGCAGAGAACTAAGAACCCAACCAGGGCAAAAATTTAGCCGATCTGATATTATTCGCTCGCAACGTCAAATTATAGCACTTGGCTATTTCAATCCTGAGAATTTGGGCATTCAAACACCTGTTGACCAAACCAATGGTACGGTTGACATTATCTATGAAGTGGAAGAGCGCCCATCTGACCAACTCGAATTAAGTGCCGGCTGGGGAGGATTTGGACAAAGCAAAGTCATTGGAACCCTTGGTGTGACATTCAACAATTTTTCTTTGCGTAACTTATTTAATCGTGAATCATGGAGTCCGCTTCCCCAAGGAGATGGACAACGATTGTCCGTAAGGGTTCAAACGAATGGTGACTTTTTTCAATCCTATAACTTCTCGCTCACCGAACCCTGGCTTGGTGGCAAGAGGCCAAACTCTTTTACCCTTGGTGGGGTCATCACAAACGTTGATCAAACGTATTACCAAGGTGGCAAATTAAACATATCAAGAGCTTTTGTGGGGCTTGGTTCAAGAATGAAATGGCCGGACGACAATTTTATTTCCAATACTACATTGAGCCTTGAGTTTATTAAATTAAATAATTACGCCACTGGTGATTTCGTTGATCCAAATACAGGCCGAATTATAGCAGATGGTTTGTTTAAAAACTTTTCTATAGCGCAAACGATTGCCCGAACGACTATCAACGAACCTACTTTTCCACGTTCAGGATCTCTTGTTAGTTTGACCGTTCAGCTCACACCTCCATTTACTACCTTATTTGGAAGAAACTACGATCCCGATGATCCGCAGAGTGTATACAAATTTGTTGAATATGTGAAGTGGGATGTTGCTGCTGATTGGTATTCGCCACTGGTAGGAAAATTGGTTTTAAAAACATCCGCAAGACTTGGATTCCTGAGTTTCTACAATCCGGCTATTGGTGCACCGCCTTTTGAGCGCTATGAACTAGGAGGTGATGGCTTAAGTACACAGCAATTTGGAATTACCGGAAAAGATATTATCTCTTCCAGAGGATATGAGATTGCGCATTTTCCGGCCAATCGAGCAGGAGGCGCCACTATCTACAATAAATTTACAATTGAAGTTCGATACCCCCTTTCACTTAATCCGAGTTCTACGATATACGGACTTGTCTTTGTCCAGAGCGCAAATGCGTGGAAAAAATTCGAGAACTATAACCCATTTGATTTACTTAGATCAGCAGGTTTTGGTGTTAGGGCCTTCTTGCCAATGTTTGGCTTGCTTGGATTCGATTTTGGTTATGGTATAGACAATCCAACGCTGCTCAATACGGATGCACGATGGGGCGCTTATGGTAACTTCAATATTATCTTAGGATTTGAACCTGATTAATGTCATACCCATTGTTTCCCAAAGCAGGATATTTATTCCTCTTTTTCTTATTTACGGCTTGTGCTACGCTCCCGAAGGGTACTTATGAATCTTCGATTCCCGATGCCCCTGACTACAGTGATTTGAACAATTGGGCAGCGCTGCCCTTTCAGTTGGACAGTGCTGATGCAGTCCCACTGACTAGGTGGAAAGATGAGCAAGTAAATTCTTCAGTGGATGTTTTTTTTATTCATCCAACGACTTACATAGGAAAAGCGGGAGAAAATCAGTGGAATGCCGATATCCATGATGAAAAGGTAAATCTACGTACAGACAAGAGCAGTATTCGTTATCAGGCAAGTATATTCAATGGCGCAGGAAAAGTGTATGCCCCTAGATATCGTCAAGCGCATCTTAAAAGCTACTTCAGCACTAAAAAACTAGATGCGACAAAGGCTTTGGCGCTGGCCTATCGCGATGTCATTTCAGCTTTTCAATACTATTTAGAACATTACAACCAAGGGCGACCATTTATTATTGCTTCCCATAGCCAGGGTACTGATCATGCAATAAAACTCGTTTCCGAATATATTGATGGGCAGCCAATTCAGGACCAGTTTGTCGTAGCTTATCTCGTAGGTTTTGCTGTGACAGAAAATCAGTTTAATGAGATTAACCCTTGTACCATGCCAGAAGAAATCGGGTGTTTTTGTAGTTGGCGAACGTTCAGGGAAGGTTATCTTCCACCAAAAATTCATTATCCGGATACGAATGTTTCAGTGACGAACCCTGTAACTTGGGATTCGAAAATACCGGAGAGTAAAAAAACTGACCAATTAGGTGCTATACTTAAAAAGTTTTATGTTTTATACCCTGATCTTGTTGAAACACAAATCTATAAAGACTTACTTTGGGTAAACAAACCCAAATTTCCAGGTAGCTTTTTGCTGACAACAAAAAATTACCATATTGCAGATTACAATTTCTTTTACGCCGATGTTCGGAAAAATGCTCAGGATAGAGTTCGAGCTTTCCTCGCAAAGAAATAGATAATTAATGGATCATAACGATCAACGCTCTTATTGGAAAATATACCTCGGTATCGCAGGTATCATTATACTGCTGATATCACTTGTTTACACAACCTATTTAGCGCAGCGACTGCAGGAAGGAGAACGAAATAAAGCACTGCTCTTATTCAATGCCTACCAGACTTTTAAAGATGCAGATATTGATGCGGATGTAACGCTGCAATTAACCATTTTTGAAAACAATAAGGATATCCCAATTATAGTAGCCACCGATGCAGGAGAGGTTTTGTTTGGCAAAAATTTTGGCATTGACTTAGATACCAATCGTACTTTTTTACAACAAAGACTAAATCGCCTCAGAGAAAAAGGACCGCTGCCCATTAGCCTATCAGATGATTCAGCCAAGGAGTATATTTATTACCAAAACTCAAAACTGCATGAATTATTAACCTATTTCCCATTAATTCAGCTTCTACTCCTCATTGCTTTTGTTTCCATTGGATTTATAAGCATCAATAACGCAAGAAGAGCAGAACAAAACCGTGTCTGGGTAGGAATGGCAAAAGAAACCGCTCACCAATTAGGAACACCGATTAGTGCCATTATAGGCTGGATAGAACACTTAAGATCATCTTTCCCTGAAGGGTCAGCGGAATTAAATGCATTAAAGGCAATGCAGGATGAGGTGTTGGATGAAATGCAGAATGATGTAGACCGGCTTGATCTTATTGCTGACCGATTTAGCAAAATCGGTTCGGCTCCGGCTTTGACATCAGTCGACATCTACAAGCAAATGAGGGAAATCACGAATTACATTCGCCGAAGAGCATCTCGTAAAATTGAGTTTATTGAACCACCGATGGACACACCACCATTAATGACAGAGGTTAACCCTCCTTTATTTAATTGGGTGATTGAAAACATCATGCGAAATGCACTTGATGCTATTGAAGATGGCGAAGGGACTTTAGCGTGGGAAGTCACTGGCCACAATGGATTTGTTGAGGTAGATATTACTGATAGTGGCATAGGGATACCTGCTTCAAAACTAAAAACTGTTTTTGAGCCTGGCTATACTACTAAAACTAGAGGCTGGGGACTAGGCTTAAGTCTGGCCAAGCGCATTATTGAAAACTACCACAAGGGAAAAATATTTGTTAAATATTCGAAAATTGGTGAGGGCACTACTTTTGCTATCCATCTTCCAAAAAAAAGTAATAACTAAAAGCCTGTCCCTTATTTCAAAACATATTAAGAATAAACTGCATCAAAAAAATATTTTTAATGTCATGGACTCCCTAAACGTAATTCATTCTCCACGCTGCATTTTACCATTTAAGTTTTTACATTTATAGGTAAGAAAAATCAATTCCGTAAAAGTTATTGTGTTGAGCCATTAATAGATACTAACTTAGCACAGTCAAAAATATACTTATGAGTCATCACCTAGCAGAATACCTAAAATATCTCAATATTGATCCGGCGAAAGTTCATTATTTGAAGACTCCTGCCGAACTCATAGAAGATGCAATTCTAAATCAACAAGGGGTCTTGTCGGATACCGGTGCTTTGTGTATAGAAACCGGGAAGTATACTGGAAGATCGCCTAAAGACAGATTTATTGTCAAAGACAGCATTAGTGAAGGATCTGTAAATTGGGAGAGTTCATTTAATATTGGTTTTGAAAAAGAGAAATATGAGTTAGTAAAGCGCGATATCCTTGATTACATCCGTCAACAATCTATCTATGTTCACGATGGATATGTTTGTTCTGATGAAAGCTACCGACTGAATGTAAGAGTGCTTGCAGAGTATCCGTGGAGTGCGCTTTTTGCAAATAATATGTTTCTCCGCCTTGATCCGGATGAAGTCGATAGTTTTGCTCCACAATGGACGGTTCTCTGCGCCCCTGGATTTCTGGCGGATCCTGAAAAGCATGGTACGCGACAGTCCAATTTTGCGATTGTTAATTTTACAGATCAGACTATCCTGATTGGTGGCTCAGGGTATACCGGTGAAATTAAAAAAGGCATATTTAGTGTATTAAATTTTCTGTTACCGCATAAGCACAAAACATTGTCCATGCATTGCTCCGCGAATGTTGGAAAACATGGTGACACAGCAGTATTTTTTGGATTGTCAGGAACAGGAAAAACCACATTAAGTGCTGATCCGCATCGCAACCTGATAGGGGATGATGAACATGGATGGTCGGAAGAAGGTGTTTTCAATTTTGAAGGTGGTTGTTATGCGAAATGTATTGATCTTACTGAAGAAAAAGAGCCGGATATATTCCGAGCTATCAAACACGGTGCGCTACTTGAAAATATTCGTTTTTTCCCAGAGACCCGAACTGTGAATTATGAGGATGTTACTATAACTGAAAACACAAGAGTCTCCTATCCACTTCATCACATTGATAATATGATGCCTGGCTCGATTGCCGGCCATCCGAGAAACATATTTTTCCTAACCGCTGATGCTTTTGGCGTCCTCCCCCCTATTAGTAAGCTAACTCCCGGTCAGGCCATGTATCATTTTATTTCAGGGTACACAGCAAAGGTAGCAGGTACAGAAGCAGGCGTAACGGAACCACAGGAAACTTTTTCAGCATGTTTTGGTGCACCATTTCTGCCTTTACATCCGACACAATATGCAACTATGTTAGGGGAAAATATGCAACGGCATAAAGTGAACGTTTGGTTGATTAATACAGGCTGGTCAGGAGGACCGTATGGTATCGGAAAGCGAATAAGGTTGTCCAATACGCGTGCGATGATTACAGCTGCGCTGGAAGGCAGTCTGGCAAATGTTGCCTATAAAACACATTCGGTTTTTAATCTTGCCATGCCAACACATTGTCCCGGATTAAGCGATCAAAAAATATTGCATCCCGCAGACACATGGAGCGATCCCGCGGCATACAAAGCTAAAGCTTTGCTGCTTGCACAATCTTTCCATAAAAACTTTCAAAAGTTTGCTGCAAATGCCTCTGAAGACATCTTGGCCGGTGGACCTAACCAAGTATGAGTTGAGCTAATAAAAACCAGAAATTGGCAAATAGTCTAACTGTATAATTTAGAAAAACAAAAGTGCTTACGATCTAAGCACTTTTGTTTTTTTTGACGGGCAGCAGGAAGGATCACATCACTGGGTTACTCACCATATACCATTCATCCGCTCCAACAAACCGTTCACTAATGTAATAAGCAGTTTACTCATAAATAATTTAAAGTGGTTCAGAATACTTCATATTGGAACATCCTAAGTTACTTTAGAGGTAATGATAGCCATCTTGCGCATCTACATAATCCCATTTCTTTTCCTTAGCTCCTGCTTTGACGCCGTTGCTCAATGGAGAGAACCTCGTCTCATCCATCTTGGCCCTGAAGAAGGCCTTTCATCATGGACTTTTGAAATTGCACAAGACTCCACCGGGTATATGTACTTTGGTACTGATCAGGGTCTGGTCCGGTATGATGGAAATAGTTTTGAGCTCTTTGCCCATATCCCAGATGATGACACTTCGATTGGACCTGGTGATGTCTGGTGTCTTAGTGCTGGGACTGACAATCAAATCTGGATAGGCACCCGTTTGAGTGGCTTGAATGTATTTAATCCCAAAACCCGAAAATTTAAGCAATACCCTACACCGAATAAATCTAACTCCGACTACGACCCTGTATTCTCCGTCTATGCGGATGAAAAGCAACAAGTTTGGGTTGGAGGGGAAAACTACATGTTACATCAGTTTGATAAGACTACAGAGACTTTTCAGACATATCGGCCAAGTTGGGTTACGTCAAAAGTCAATTACTACAATGGCAGAATCACACATATACTTCCTGACCATTTTAACCCAAATATCCTTTGGTTAAGTATCATCCACCACCATCCTGATTTTAGGAAAGAAACGATAACAGGACTTGTCTCATTTAATACTGAGACAAATACATTTGAAGCTTACCCTTGTTGGGGGCAACCAAAATATCAGGATAGTGAAGGGGATCTGTGGCTAGCAACAAGAGGTGTAAGCCGTTTTCAAAAGGAAACAAAATCTTGCATCAATTATCCAATCAGCTTAGACATTTCTCAAAAATCTTCAATCCTAAATATTAAAGATATTATTCCTTATAAGGGGGAGTTAATACTTACCTCTATTAATACAATTCTTTCTTTTTCTGATCAAGGGAAAATTACTACCATTGCTAATGATAAAGCACTGGGTATTGTAGAAGACATTTATCTGGATGCCCAGAAAAACTTATGGTTTGGAAGAACAAATGGTGTTTCAGTTTTAAGTTCACAAGAAGAACTCATTAAGTTCTATTCCCTTCAAAAGTATGGCGTCTCAGAAAGAATCTATCCGGGGCGAATGGCGTATGACGCCTCTACTCATACCCTATTTGTCGCAGACCATGCCAACAATTCCACTCAACGGAAGGTAATTGCTATTCCGTTAGACTCAGGACAATCAAGACTTGTACTGGAGAATCCATCTTATGTGAGTGGACTTGTCGTTGATCAAATGGGTAAATTATGGGTAAGCGGCAAAGAGATGAATATCCTTGATCTAAAAAACAATTCAAATAAAACAAACTCCATCAATCTTCCATGTATCGAAGACTTGCCTTCTTTTTGGAATCTTTCGCTCAGTCGTGATGGCTGGATTGGCGGGGTGAGTGACAGCCAATTTGTTTGGTTCAACAATGATCAAGGTGCGTGTCATGTCCTAAATGAAAAAGATTTTCCAATTCCTCATAGTGGGGAATACACATCTGGATTTCAAGGCATGACTTTTACTAATACAAAAAAAGCTCTAGTGTTTTCGAGTGCAATATATGAAGTTGACTTAAATACAGCATCTGTCACAAGATTGGAAATGCGTGAAGGAGTAAACCCTTATCCAACAATAGAAATAAATAGTGTCATTCAGGATCACATAGGCCATATATGGGTTGCTACTCTTGCTATGACCGCGGAATTTGAACGCCGGGGTGATAGTTTGATTTTAGTAAAGAAATATTCGATTAAAGATGGGCTGGGATGTGCCTGGGTACATGAGCTTTATCCAGACATACACGGAAGAATATGGGCTTTCGCACAAAATGGATTAAATGCTATTGACCCTATCAATCAAGAAGTTCGTCAATTTGGGGTCAAGGAAGGGCTTTCCAACCCCTATAGTGATCCAAGACAAGTCATTACACTCCACGATGGGAGCATCTCCACTGTCAATGGAAATGGCATTATCGTATTTCACCCGGACTCATTGTGGAATGGATATACCCCATTGAATATACCTATCGTTTTAAAAGAAATACGTACCAGTGGAGTAGCCATTTCTTTTTCTGATGATGTAAACAGCATCACCGTGTTAGATCTTAAACCCCATCAGGATAATATTGATGTGCAGTTTCAGGGCCTGGGTTATCCAACTGATTACAACCTGACCTATAGCTATAAGGTTGAAGGACTCAATAATGATTGGATATCTATTGGAGAAAACAAAATAGTAACACTCTCTTCCCTTTCTCCCGGTAGGTATACATTAAAAATAAAAGCAGGAGCAGCTTCCAGTCCAGCACCTGTCAAGGCATTACAAATAAACCTGGCCACCCCCTTGCCTCAAAAACCATGGTTTATAGCCCTTGTATTTATTCTGATCGCCACTATTTTATATGCGGCCTACCGTTGGCGGATACGAAATATTCGAAATCAGGAGGAAGAAAAATTGCTGGTGACCAAACGAATGGCTGACCTTGAATTAAAAGCCCTCCGCTCGCAAATGAATCCACATTTTATGTTTAACAGCCTGAATTCGATTAAAAACTATATCCTTCAGGCTGAGCCAAAACTTGCAGCGGAATACCTCTCGAATTTTTCTCACCTGATCCGAATGATATTACAAAACTCAGGTGAAAAAGTAATCTCATTACAAGAGGAATTAGAAACGCTTATTCTTTATATTGAGTTGGAAAGGATTCGATTTGAAAACAAATTTGAGTTCAACTGCATCGTAGAAGATGGACTTCGATTGGATTCCATCTATATACCACCAATGATATTACAACCCTATGTAGAGAATGCCATTTGGCATGGGTTAATGCACAAAGCTGAAACAGGGCATTTGTTGTTAAAGTTTTCAAAGGACGGCAATATGATTTCCTGCATGATTGATGATGATGGTATAGGGCGAAAAAAATCAGCAGCACTAAAAAATCAGAGCTCAGCAAAATATAAAAGCATGGGTATGGGCATTACAAAAGACAGAATTGATATACTAAACAAAATGAACTCACTTGGCATTTCAGCTGAAATAAAGGATAAAGTTGATTCCTCTGGCGAACCGTCAGGAACGAGTGTTATTGTACGGATACCGGACGCAAATAACGAAGCGTTTTAATAAAACTATCATGACCAAATTAAAGGCCATATTAATTGACGATGAGCGAAGTAGCCTTGAATCACTATCTTTTGAAATCAAAGAATACTGTCCTGAATTAGAAGTCATCAAGACTTGTCAGAACCCTCAGGATGGTCTTAATTTTATTCAGGCACTAAAACCGGACATTGTATTTCTGGATATAGAAATGCCGGGAATGAATGGCTTCGAACTTTTAAGCAGCCTTCAGGAAATAACCTTTCATGTCATTTTTGTTACTGCTTATGATCAGTTTGCAATTAAGGCCTTTGAATTTAATGCTGTTGACTACATATTAAAACCTATTAGAGTATCTAAACTAATAAGTGCCGTTCAGAAGATTGTCGATCGCCAACATGCTGAATTTGATAAATCTAATCTGGAAGCATTGATTCAGAACATTCAGATACAGTCGCATTCAGGCCTTGAAAATATTGCTCTTCCGACCAGTGAGGGATTTTCCATGGTACATATCAATGACATCTCACATTTGCAAGCAGATAGCAATTACACCTGGGTGTATCTGCTCAATCACAACAAATACCTGGTGACGAAAACCTTAAAAGACATGGAGGAGATGCTTCGTTTTCCACAGTATTACCGGCCGCACAAAAGCTTTCTGGTCAACCTGAATCATGTAGACCGATACATTCGAGGGCAAGGCGGATACCTGATGATGAAAGACAATACGCAGGTTCCTGTCGCGAGAAGTCAAAAAGCAGAACTGATGAGTGTTCTAAAGATCTGATGATCATTTTATTCGTTTCTTCATTTTCGAAAGAACCATTCACACGCTTTTACATGCTGTTCCCTCAATTATCTGTCGATTGACTAAGTGCACCTTTTAATCACTCATTAGTAGCACGATATTTATAAAAAAATATCCTGCTATGAAAGTTTTTTGTTTCCTGCTATTATTTCTCCCCTTGTCCTTAATTGCACAAAACAATGTCGGGATAGGAACGACTGCTCCTCTTTCAAAACTTGACATCAAGGCCCTTGGGGATGGTGCAGAGTTGTTGAGATTCACTACTGATCGTCCATGGGTATTTAAGCAAAGTTCCACAGGCGTATTAACACGGTTAACCCTTCAGTCCACTGTGAATGATAAAGCATTTGATATTCTTTCAGAAAACGGCCTTAATCGTGCTGCCGAATTCTTATCCAACAATAGCTATAGCCGGGTTATGCTAGTTCCGGATGGAGGGGAGGTAGGTATTGGTGTAGATGATGCATTGGGGAAACTCCATGTCTCCCACAACAGTACAGGTAGTTTTCCTCAGCTAAGACTAACCGAAGAGGATGATGATTTTGCCCGCATTAAGTTTGAAAGTAGTTTAAATCAAGGTGCTTATTGGGACATTGCTGCAAAATCAGATACGATTACAAATAACTCGCGGTTAAATTTTTACTTCTCGAATAGCACCAATAGTGGCGATCGAATGACGATTTCCGGATTCGGTGATGTAGGGATAGGCACTACGGTACCAGAGGCCAAGCTCGATATTGTTGGAGGCGACTGGAATCTTGATGACGGCAATCCCGGGGATTTACGGATAGGAAGTTCACCTGCTAATGCTTTTCGAATTGGCGTAGCAACCGGTGGTGGTGGTGCTGGAATCGCCAGATTGTATTCGCAAGGAGGCTCACTCATCCTGGGAACAAACAATACGCCGCGAATGTCCATTTTAACTAGTGGTGATGTCGGTATAGGTACGACCTCTCCACTAAATAAATTGCAAGTCCAGGGAGATGCTTCATCTACGAATACTGTCTTTAGGGCAATCACTGGTTATTCAGGGAACTCAAATATCATTGGAATAGAAGGGTTTTCATCGCCGGCAATAGGCTACGGGACAGGAGGTTCTTTTACGGGAGGATGGAGAGGGATTCGGGCATATGCGCAAGGGACTTCATCCAGTGGTTTGGTCATTGCTGTTGAAGCTTCCGCTTATGGAACAAACGGAACAAGGACAGGCTTATTTGGCCGTGCTATTGGTGGTTCTACCAACTGGGCCGGGTATTTTGCAGAGGGCAATGTATATGTTACAAATGAGCTTCGAATTGGATCAGGAGCATTAAGTGGCGCCGCCGGATAT
Organism: Saprospiraceae bacterium; assembly: GCA_037968695.1. Classification (GTDB taxonomy): domain Bacteria; phylum Bacteroidota; class Bacteroidia; order Chitinophagales; family Saprospiraceae; genus Opimibacter. The sequence goes on along the minus strand of JBBKWA010000062.1, from coordinate 12,802 downwards.
AAAGTCGCAGTAGATGGTAAAATTATCGCTGAAGAATTGCGAATAAAACTTTCTCAAAACTGGCCAGATTATGTTTTTGAAGAGACCTATAAATACCCCACCATTCCTGAGCTCTCTGAGTTTGTAAAAAACAATAAACATTTGCCAGGTGTCCCAACAGCAGCGATGGTAAAAGATCAAGGCATATTACTTGGCGAGATGCAATCAATATTGCTGGAAAAAATAGAAGAATTAACGCTTCACATTATTCAACTCAACGAAAGAATCATAGTTCTCGAAAACAGGAAATAATATTTCCTTCGTTTTAAAATTCCATCAAATTGCAAATTATGAAGAACTATATACTCATCAGCTTTATGTTCTTACTGGCTTTAAATATCTATGGTCAAAGCTGGACAAAAGTAATTGAAGAAGGCGATAATTTTGAAGAAGCTATTTTAAAGGTCGATGCTTATTATACAGAACATCCTCAAAGCCATTTGGATTATAAATTATACAGGAGATGGCAGGAATACGCACGCCATCGACTATCTAAAGATGGACGCGCTGTAAATGTATCCGCTATAAATTATTCAGCCTATCAATCGCTTAAAAAATCAATGGCTAGTCAAAGGTCAACACATGGTGACTGGGAAGAAATTGGCCCATTCGATTATGTAGCCAATGACTCCTGGTCTGGTGGTGGTTTAGGCCGTATAAATTGTACAGCATTTCACCCAACTAATAATCAGATAATGTGGGTAGGAACCGCGGGAGGCGGGATGTGGAAAACTACCAATGGCGGATCAACATGGTTTTCTATGACAGATGCTTTTTCTTCTATAGGCATTTCTGAAATTGTCCTAAATCCATCTGATCCTAATATTATATATCTGCTCACAGGAGATAGCGAAGCATCACCGCCGAATGCAGGATTTCCAGGGAAATCTTCGGTAGGTGTATTAAAAACTACCGATGGAGGAGTAACCTGGAAGCCTACCGGGCTTTCCTATAATGTCTCTCAAAATGTGTATCCGACGAAGCTAATAATACATCCAACAAATGGAGAAATTCTGTTTGCTACCATGAAATCTCAAGGCATCATGCGAACTACAAACGGTGGGACAACATGGACACAATACCAATCTGGCAGAACCGTATGGGATATTGAATTTGCCATTGATCTACCAGATGTAATAGTTGCAATCTCTGATACAGGACTGCTTAGATCCATTACCGGGGGCGCTACATGGATTGTTGATAATGACCCTTCATTTCCAGCATCCTACCAACGTGCGGAGATCGCCATGAGTGAATCTAACCCTGAAAATGTATACATCGTGTTTGGAGGGGATACCAATGTACCCGGAACCTTTAATGGCCTCTATAAGTCTACAGATTTTGGTGCTACATTTACAATGCAATCGAATACACCCAATATACTTGATGGCACCTTAGGTGGAACTAGTGGCACTGATCAGGCATGGTATGACCTAAGCATTGTCGTGGATCCGAGTGATGATTCAAAAGTGTTTGTAGGAGGTGTCAATCTATGGAAATCCGAAGATGACGGTGCAACCTGGAGCCGGGAAACTTGGTGGACACGAAATTATGTCCCTACTGACCCTTATGTCCATGCAGATTGGCATGATTTATATTTCAGGGATAATCGCCTTGTTGCAAATGTTGATGGAGGTATTTATTACACAGAAGATTTCGGAAACAGTTGGACAGAACTAACTTCCGGTTTATCCATCATGCAGTTTTATGAAATTGATATACTCAACGATGAATACATTGGTGGATCCCAGGATAACGGTACCAATGGAGGCGATTTGAATGGCGATACTTGTGATCAATTATGGGGAGGTGATGGCTTTGGGGCCGTTTGGCATACCGGAGATAATTCCATTCAGTACATCAGTAACCAAAATGCGATATATAGGAGGCAGTTTGGCACCTCTATACCCATTTCACCAATTGAACTCGGTGATAATGACTATTGGTTTACGGAAATAGAAATGCATACGACAGATCCGGATTATGTCTTTGTAACTTCAAACCCACCCGGTGGAGGCGAGAAAGATTTATTCCGAGGGAATGGCGATGCCTTTGGATTTGATTGGGATGACCTAGGAATTTCTGATATTGTCGACTGTCAAATTGAAGGCTTTGTACAAGGTGAAAGTAATGATGAAGTTATGTATGTAGCGTCCTGTGAATTAGTTTTTAAAACTTCGAACCTAGGTGCGACTGCTCCTGATTGGCTTCCTTTAAATCTGCCATTTTACTCTGATGGCAATCCTGTGGATGTTGAAATTAATACAACCAACGAAGATCATGTATGGGTGGCAATTTCCGGATACCTTGATAACGATAAGGTTTGGTATTCCTCCAATGGTGGTGACACTTGGATAAACTATTCCGGTGCTTTACCAAATGTGTCGATGAATTGTCTGGTTTTTGCTCCTAACAGCAGTGATGGAATCTATGTTGGAACAGATATCGGCGTTTTTTACAGAGATGCTACATTATCTGATTGGGTATACTTTTCCAATTTTCTTCCAAACGTCCAGGTTTTTGACATGAAAGTATCTGGTGGTATTTTATATGTTGGAACACATGGTCGAGGCCTTTGGAAATCACCTACTTTTTCATCTTGTCCGGAAAATATCACGCTGACAACTGCAAATGATCCCAGCAACCCCTACAATCCGGGAACTCAATTTTACCATGCTTCCAATTCTATCAACTCATCAAGATTAATAGGCGGCGGCATAGGCTCTGATATACACTATCAGAGCGGAAATTTCACAGATCTGGTTCCTGGATTTTGGGTAAAAGCAGAAAGCTCTCTAGAGGTAAAAGTAGGAGGCTGTCCTGATTAGATCACTTAACTATAGGCTCAAAATGAAAACATTTAGCCTCTATCCATTCATTATTACTTCACTTCAATTATGTTGTATCTCTTGTTCAAATAACAGTACCTCTGTCCGTTTTATCAAGACAATAAACTTCTTAGAATCTGTAACCCCATCCGTAGGCGCAATGACAGGAAGAACCATCACAGGATTTAAACTTGGGGATTTTGCTTCGGAAAGAGAATTAATACGGACAAGTACGACCGGATCAAGCCAGTTTGATCTCCCTGGAGCAGGATCAGAAACGCCTCCGTTCAATAATGGGACTCCTTTACGACGAGCTGGTATAGCACCCATGGTACGAATACTTTCACTGATCGGTGACACAGGTGGAGATGATGTCAGCAATGATGATGACTGTCATTGCGATACGCACATTGAGTTCATCGAATTTATTTCTATTGAAGTGCAATTTGAAGATGGTGGCAACCTTCATATTCCAGCAGGAAGTATTCAAGGCAAGCGTTTACTATGTCCCAACACGATAGAGAACCATCTCGTCAGTGGAGATCGTGATTTTGGTGGCGGTGTTATTGTCACCTTCAACCTAACACTTAGAGTAGCAGATAGTGGTGAAGGACTCTTTGCTGACGTCAGATATGATCTTCGAGAGCGCTAACGAATTGCGTAATAAAAAACACATTAATTCTTAATCACATCGAGACCAATCTCTTCCCCTTCCAACCAATCCACTTTATCCCCATCATAGCTCGTTACACCTTCAAGTGAATCAGCCAAAGTCTCTGCCTTAATATAATCCCCAAATTTTAAGATCGCCTCTTCTATCCCTTCTAACGATTCTACACGAACTTGAATGCGATCTGTCACATTCAATCCAGAACTCTTCCTTAAGTTTTGAATTCGATTGACTAACTCCCTAGCTGTACCTTCGGCCTTAAGCGCATCATCCAATGTCACATCCAAGGCCACCGTGACACCATCTTCTGATGCCACTTGCCAGCCTGGAATATCTTCTGATATCACTTCAATGTCTTCGCGATCAAGATTAAAATCTTCACCTTCAATATTAATTTTAAATACGCCATCTTTTTCAAACTTCGCGATGGCATCCTGATCAAACCCATCGATGATTCCAGCGGCCACTTTCATGTTTTTACCAAGTCGCTTGCCGAGTGTTTTAAAGTTTGGCTTTGCTTTCTTACTGACAATACCGGTAGTATCCGTGATGTACTCAACCCCTTTTACATTGACCTCCGATAGAATTAAGCTTTTGACTTGCTCAATGTCTGCCTGAAACTGATCATCAATAACCGGCAATAATATCCTTCGCAAAGGAAGGCGCACTCTTAACTTTTCTTTTTTGCGAATAGACAAGATCAGCGAACTGATTTGCTGTGCATAGTCCATTCTTCGGATCAAAGCTGCATCTATCAATTCTTTTGATGATTTTGGAAGATCCGAAAGATGTACACTCTCCATCTGCTTGTCATCATGCGCGGTGAGATTGGCATACAACCAATCACTAAAAAATGGAGCTACCGGAGAAATCATTTGTGCAATAGTAACAAGACATTCGTGCAGTGTTGCATAGGCTGCTCGCTTATCATCAGAAAGCTCCCCCTTCCAGAACCGGCGTCGATTTAGGCGAACATACCAATTGGACAAGTGATCATTTACAAACAATTCAATACGTCGACAGGAAGTCGTCACGTCAAAGTCATCCATATCGGACTGATACGCATCAATCAATGTGTGCAGTCTCGACAAAATCCATCGATCGATTTCCGGGCGATCTGCTACGGGCGGTACAGCCTGATCATTACTACGCCATTCATCAAGATTAGCGTAAAGTGAAAAGAACGAGTATGTATTATATAATGTACTAAACAACTTCCTTGTACTTTCTACAATTCCATCTTCATCAAATTTCAAATTATCCCATGGCTGTGCATTGGATAGCATGTACCACCGTGTTGCATCAGCACCATATTTATCAATCGTCTTAAACGGATCAGCCGCATTGCCAAGGCGTTTTGACATTTTCTGACCGTTCTTATCCAGCACCAACCCATTGGACACCACATTCTTGAATGCTATCGAATCAAACACCATAGTAGAGATCGCGTGAAGAGTAAAAAACCATCCGCGTGTCTGATCAACTCCCTCAGCAATAAAATCCGCAGGATAATTTTGCTTAAAAACTTCAACATTCTCAAATGGATAATGCCACTGGGCATAAGGCATAGACCCACTATCAAACCAAACATCAATCAAATCCGTCTCCCGCTTCATGGGCCTGCCATCCGAAGACACCAGGATCACTTCATCAATAAATGGGCGGTGAAGGTCAGCGGGAACATATTGCTTTAGTCCCAATTTTTCATTGGCATCATCAATGGCTTTTGCCAATTCATCAATAGAGCCAATGCATCGCTCATCCGTCCCATCATCCGTGCGCCATATCGGTAGTGGAACGCCCCAGAATCTTGATCTGGATAAGTTCCAGTCCTGCAGGTTTTCGAGCCAGTTTCCAAAACGCTTTTCACCAGTGTGTGCAGGCTTCCAATTGATTGTTTTATTGAGTTCAATCATTCGATCTTTGCAAGCAGTTGATTTTACAAACCAGCTGTCCATAGGATAATACAAAACCGGCTTGTCGGTACGCCAACAATGGGGATAGTTGTGTTCGTATTTCTGTACGTTTAATGCCTTCCCTTCAGTTTTCAAAAGGATCGCTATATCCACATCAACTGAAGTATAATTGGGGTCATCTTTATAATCCTTGACATAGCGTCCAGAAAATGGACCGACATGCTCATTAAATTTTCCGGATTGATCAACCAGGGTTAGGGTACCGATTCCATTGGCTTTGGCAACACGCTGGTCGTCTGCCCCAAAGGAGGGCGCTGTATGCACGATACCGGTACCATCAGAAGTTGTCACATGATCCCCTGTCAAAACAAGATAGGCATCTGTTCCGTCAAGCAATGGTTCGATAGGAATCCCAAAATCGAGTAGTGGTTCATAACGTATTGCGCTTAACGCACTTCCTTTAAACGAATCGGATTGGGATTCTATAGCCGGTTGATTTTTACCACCAAACCATGACGACACTAATGCTTTGGCCATAATCACACTCACGGAGGTATGCGTATACGGATTTGCCGTTTTTATTTTTACATAATCAATATTGGGTCCAACCGCCAAAGCGGTATTAGAGGGCAAAGTCCATGGTGTAGTGGTCCACGCTGCAATGCGCACGTCTTCGACGGCATCATCAAACAGAAAAGCCGCCTTATCACTTTTAGTCACCTTGAACAAACCAACAACCGTAGTATCTTTTACTTCCCGGTAAGCACCCGGCATATTGAGTTCATGCGAACTAAGCCCTGTTCCAGCTGCTGGTGAATAAGGTTGGATGGTATATCCCTTGTAAAGCAATCCTTTGTCATGGAGCTTTTCGAGGAGGAACCAAACGGATTCAATGTAATCGCTTTCATAGGTGATGTACGGATTGTCCAAATCTACCCAATAGCCCATTTTGCGTGTGATATCATCCCACTCTGACTTAAAGCGCATGACTGTCGCCTTGCACTTGGCATTATATTCTTCAATGGATATGGACTTTCCGATATCATCCTTTGTGATGCCTAATTCTTTCTCTACGCTAAGTTCTATAGGAAGGCCATGCGTATCCCATCCACCTTTTCTTTCTACGCGAAATCCTTTCAGTGTATGATATCGGCAGAAAAGGTCTTTAATGGCGCGTGCCATAACGTGATGAATGCCGGGCATACCATTCGCGCTTGGTGGGCCTTCATAAAAAACCCATCGCTTATTTTCCGGTCGCTGTTCGACACTCTTTTCAAAAATCTTCTCCTTTTCCCATCGTTTTAACATCTCTTTATCGATGCCTGGAAGGTCCAACCCTTTATATTCCGGATACAGTTTCATGCGTGGGTATCAGTATTTAAAATTAAAAAAGCCCCGCTGTAATCTGACGGGGCTTGAAGAAGCGCAGATTACAGGTTTCTTTTTAGGTAATAATAATATGGATTATTGTTGTCTTCATTTATTGGGCAAATGTACAAAAAAAGCCGTGAGCATTGCTATAGACTAAAGGGCTATGGCTGAAACACAAAGGTGATAAGACGGCTGTTTTGGGGTGCAATTGGATGTAAAAAGGAATAAACACCAGATGATCTTAATACTAAGGTGTATTCAGTAAGGAACAAAAACAGAATTTAACTACTGAACGTATGCGTTATGCACTATTCACCTGTCTTTGCCTTTTCATCCATAAATAGATCATCCCTATAATGCCTGTCAAAATCAGGAGGCCTGCAACATATTCGGCCTGGGTTGCTTCCATACCAAATAAACTAATGTCAGGATTAGTTCTTATTTTTTCAATAAAAAATCTTTCAATCCCATTCAGGAGGACATAGAGGAAGAAAAGCATCCCGGCAACTTTAAATTGCTTGCGCATAGCCCACAATATCAGGAAGATGATTAAAGAAAAGAAAATCTCATACAATGGGGTTGGGTAAACACCTTCCCCTAGTTGACGACAATAATCCCAAACACATCCATCAATTGGTATACCATCGTTGAGGACATTATGTGGATAGGTATATGACCATGCCCAATCAGGTAAAAACCACCAATTCGGTGTTGGTTGAGTATTTACAATACCCCAATCGCCATCTCCTGAAAATTGACACCCCATCCTTCCTACACCATAGCCAACGATTAAGGCGGGGGCAACTGCATCCATGACGTGAATAGGCTTCATTCCCTTTTTCTTTATAAACCAATAGACCACAATAAAGGCTACGATGAGTCCTCCATATATAGCCAAACCACTTCCGCTTAGCAACTGATCTAAGGGATCCTGCATAAAAGCTTTAATATTCTCTTCACTTTCAATAATTGAAAAAAGGCGGGCGCCAATAATTCCTGAGATAGCTGCAAGAATCGTAATATCGCCTATCCTGTCATGTGGCATCACCTTGATTTCTTTCAACAGGGGTTTATCTAACGCACGCTTTTTACTTTCCCAATATTTATAAAAACCAAATCCTGCTGCTGCTAAAATTCCCCATAACCATGTTCCTTTACCCGATAGAATGACACCTGCCGGATCTGGTCTGAATTCCTGAAAGTGCTGAAATATGTAGGGCAATTTAAAACCAACTATAAAACCAAACAAAGCATTGGTAGCGATCTCCTGCCATGTAGCGGGGAAACCAATACGCTCCATTTCGATTGATCCGCTTAACAAACCAGCTTTCTCTTTTCGTTTTAGTTCCAGATTGAGCACATAGGCACTAGCCAGAAATGCAAGTATGAGAAATACGCCAAACGTCTTTAAAATACTCAGTCCATTGTCAGGAGAAGTGCCTAAAAGATCATGAAACAAATAGGATATATCAGGATACATATATAAAAACCATAGGTAAATGAATCAGCCATAAAGTCCATACTTCACTTTATTGCAAAAGCGAAAATAAGCTAAGTTTGGTAAGCGACTGCACATTCAACGTAAATCAAAAATGATTATTTGGCCATTAAGTTGCTATGGCATGGCTAAATTGGGTAAATAACAGTTTCTCTATAATAAAAAAAGTGTGTTGACAATGTCAACACACTTTTGATTTAAAAAACTACTCTATTAATTTTCTATTGGCTTATCCACGCGGAAAATAAAAGTGAGCTGCCCGCACTCTTTTTTAGGTGCATTATATTTAGCTTCAAATCTGTAACGGGCTGCCAGATGTGATGCTTGCCTGATGATCTCGTTATCAGCAATGGTAGTTTTTTCAGGATCATAAGCGACATAAACCACTCTCCCTTGTCGATCGATGCAAATATTTAGAGTAATTCTGCCACTTTCTTTTGCTACACCGGCTATGTTCTCGCGATAGATGACCTTTCTGGTAATTACACCGTCTCCTTCGAGTCCATCACCACCGCCGCCATCTCCAGCAAGCGCTGCTCCATCCTGATCACCTTCGATGGGACTTCCTTCTCCACCACCATTCGCAGTGGTGGACACATCAGAACCTGCTGCACCCATCTGATCGGCCTCTTCAGCAGCTACTGCAACATCACTTTCCTGAATGACATCAGTAGGCATTTCACTATTGTCCTCCGCTATAGCTATCTCTTCAACTGGCTCTTCTGAAACAACAGGGACTTTTTCCTCAGCGGGTACTGATGAAGTAGGCTCAGGCTCTTCATTGTATATAGGGCTTCTTGCCTGAAGGCCTTCACTTCCAGAGGCTACCTCCTCCTCAAAGTAGGCTGCTTCCAAAATATATTCCACTGTTTCTTGTTCCGCTACCTGGTGGGCCATTGGCAGTAAAAACAAAAAGAGCAATCCTGCATGTAATCCAAAGCTCAACTTAAAGCTTTTGTCTTTTGAAAAATTTAGTGCTTTCATGATAAAATAGTTTAGATCGTATGGTATCATGACGCAGCTTGAGGCGTTAAGGTGTGTTTCAGGAATCTTAAGGAAGGGTTAAGGGCATAGGGCATAGGGCATAGGGCATAGGGCATAGGGCATAGGGCATAGGGCAAGAAAATGGTTAATGGTTAATGGTTAAGAAAAACAAACTTTGCGCCTTGGCGTGAACTGTTTTTGTCAAGAAATACAGGGTAGTAAAAAAAACCAAAAGAGATCAGGGTGGAATACCATGGCACACCAGTGGCTCCGCTTGCCTATATTGGGTGAGCGGAACTTGAATTGCAGATTATAAAAGGCGAAAGGTCTTTTTCCAATTCGCCTTCTTTCGTAATGTCCTAAATCGTAATTCGTAATTGTCTAAGTCTGGTGTCTCGCATCTCCAAGTCTGGCGTCTTACTTAGCGGTGAGCGGTGAGCGAAAAATACCCATTAAAACATTAAACCTTAAACGTTCAACTTTAAACATTTAACCACTTAAACATTACACCCTAAACGTTCAACGTTAAACATTACACCCCAAACATTACATCCCTTATTATTGAAACATGGGATATAGTTGATCTAGCTTATCATTACTTCTGGCGACGGGCCTCACTCATGAGGTCTTCGATCTCATCGGGGTCAATAGGCACATCAGCCATTAGGTTTTTGGGAGTACCTCGCGTGATAAGAATATCATTTTCTAACCGTATGCCGATTTTCTCCTCAGGAATGTACAAACCAGGTTCACAGGTCAACACCATTCCTGCTTTTAGCGGAACTGACCTTTCCGATTGATCATGCACATCATATCCTAAATGATGACTGACGCCATGCATAAAATACTTTCGGGCAATTGGATTTTCAGCATCCTGGGTTTTTAAATCATGTTTTGTAATAATCTTTAACTTCAGAAGTTCTCTTTCTATGCGTTTTCCAGTTTCTGTGTTTAGCTCTTTAAGGGTTATGCCTGGTCTCATGATACTAGTGATTTCCTCTAAAAGACGGAGAACAGATTGATAGATTTGCTTTTGGCGTTTTGTAAAAATTCCTGAAGCAGGAACCGTCCGCGTCATATCGGAAGACATACAGGCATATTCAGCACCGAAATCAATTAACACCAAGTCATCCCTTTTGATCAATCCATCATTTTTGATGTAGTGCAAAGTACAGGCTGATTGCCCCGAAGCCACGATTGGTTCAAAAGCATGTCTACAACCATTTCCAGAAATACTATACGTGAGCTCAGCTTCCACCTCATACTCCCTTAATCCGGGTTTGATGGTTTTCAGGACACGACGAAAAGCCTGGTTTGTTACGTTTATGGCTTTCTTCATTAACTCAAGTTCCAAAGGGTGCTTGACCATCAAAATCTGGTTCAAAATCTTCTTTGCCGATAGAAAAGACTGATCGGAGTACTTTCGTTTAAGCACCTTAAACATTCGATCATTTAGCAAAAGCGCATCCTGTTGATCATCTTCCTTCAAATCGGTGTTCAAATAGATTGTCTTCGCCTTTCTCAATAATGGAGACATAACCTTTTCCCACTGATCTATTGAATAGACAGACCGGACGCCAGAAATCTTCCTTGCCTGGTTTACAGTCAATCGTTCTCCATTCCAGGTTGTATTGTCTGGATCCTGAGGCAGGATAAAAACTAATTCTTTCATATTGACGCTCGTCGCCCACGGATTTAAAACGAGAATGGTACCAGGTTGATCTAACCCTGAAAGAGCAAAAAGAGATGAATCCTGCCTGAAAGGATAATTCTGATCTCCACTTTTCGGCATAGCCTCGTTGGAATAAAACACGGCGATAGCATGGCGATTCATTTTCTTTCCAAACGAATTGCGTCGATCGGAGAACAATTGTGAAGGAATCGGTTGATAACGCATAAGTATTTTTAATGATTCAGCAGTCTTAAAGAATTAGCTTCTATCGCAATATACCCAAAGAAAGCTCAGCTCTCTGTTTTCAGAATACGCATTTGAATTGAAGAGGATGCTCTTTTATTACCCTCAAAATCATACCAAACGCAAATCCCATAATGGCGTATCGAAATGAAAGCCGCCCCTATCTGAAGAATTTGTGTCTACAACTAAAGGAAAACACCTTTAAAAAAGTGACAGATTGAAGTATCCGAAACATACCATTACCTCCATATCTGGATGTACTACAACCAACATAACATTCGTTAGACGTTCTGGTCAAACTTAATGAATGGAAATTCTGTCCTGCACTTGCTTGGTACATTGTAGAACCATTTGGTGGCAATCCAAAGGTGTCTGAAAGGCCTTGATGGCTGGCCTATGGTCTGCCGTTGAACCCTAAGACAAACCCAAATGGCAGGATATATTAAAGTGAAGATTACAAAAATAGATGTTCAGTTAATTGAGCTACCAACAGGATTGATCTCAAAAGGGCCTACACCAGAAAGCTGGTAGGGCAAACGAAGGACATTTAATGCATTATCGAACCGCTTGGAAACGTAATTCGAGGTCCTCTCTAATGGTGATAAGGGAGCACTTTGGATGGTGTTTGACGTTCTTTTGATAACCACCATAATATCATGGTATAGATGTAAATAATCAAACCTTCTTCCATATCAAAAGATAGAAAACAAGTCCATGCGATCATCCAAAATACGCCCTATACCTCCTCCGGGTATTCTTCAAAAAGAATGCGATCTGCTGCTTTTAGCTCAATTTGCCATGTGGAGTCCTAAAAATAGAGGGTTTGTTCAATATTTTTTTTAGCTCTATTTCGGGTCCTGAAGGGGCCTTACAGCAACCAAAAAATGCACCTATAAGTGCTCTATAAAACAACCTGTAAAAGAGGGAGTTGATAATCCAAAAACGTAAAGTCAATTGCAGAATTAATTTTTAAATTCTTCACCTTGGAACACCTTAAAACTAAAACCAAACATCACCATCTCAAACACTTAATTGAAATTACATAATAAGGATAGGGGTTGTAGCGATTCGCTAATTAATATCATTAGTTGCCTTTACGCCTGCCGCGCTTTTCGATATGTGCACTATTGTATTAAATTAATGGCATTGAATTTGATTATACTAAGTGACCTTTCAGAAAAACACTTATGAAATGTTGATTCTTTAAGGGATCATTTTTCGCCTTTTTTGATTTAAAAAATAGCTACAAAGTATTCGCGCGTTATAAAGATTTTTTTAATTATTTCCTAAAAAATATATACAAAATAAATCTAAAGTGTATTTTTGTACTTGAATATGAATGTACATTTCACATACTGTGATTTTCATCACGCTAACAAGAACAATCAAAGTGTCTTCGCTATGACCCTTTCGGTCATCGTCGGGGGCAATTTTTCTATGTAATTATTTGCAAACTTAATCTCATTATTATTATGGCTAAATCAGCAAAAAAGGCGGCTCCTAAAAAAGCTGCAAAAAAAGCGGCTAAAAAAGCTGCCAAGAAGAAGGCTGCTCCTAAAAAGGCTGCTAAGAAAGCGGCTA
>JBBKWA010000061.1:0-37605 GCA_037968695.1 Saprospiraceae bacterium | reverse complement strand
TTTCAGACTTTTTATTTGCTTCATTCTTTAAACGCTTGAAGAAGTCAGAAGCTACATTCAATTCCATAATATATTTAATAGTTAACAAATGGTTGATACAGTATATTACCTAATTGCTGATCTAATCAACGGTTTATTAGATGTTCTGGTTCGCCTGATCGACCAAATCGACCTTTTCAAAAATTTCTGCGATTGATTCTTAGGAAGGTGACCAATGTTTTATGTATGATAAATCGTCTGACATAGGAGGCGTAGCTTTCAGTTGGGTCCTTTGGTTTCAAATGTATTGAAGGAGGGTGCCACTATTCAGTAGCTCAATTAGATCCAATTCCAAAGGAAGTCAATGAAGGCGTTCCATTTACAGGCTTGTCGTTGGATGATGTTATTATTTCATTTTCCTAATACAAGGCAAGGGAGTAAAGTAAAGGAATATATAATCCAGAAACTGGGATGGCAAATGGAAAGACCATTTCTTGCAATATATAGTTGAGGAGTTTTTGTTGGGCACAGCGTTATATGTAGCTATTCATCTTATTATTTACTTCTGTTACCCATGCAAAAGCATGTAGCTCATTTAATTTATTTATAACTATATATTATTTATCAATGTTGTGGCAGCAAGTTTTGCTTACCCGGCTTTTAACCGTACAGATGTCCGAGCTTTAGTTGAGTATCGGAATTTGTTGCAGTGGCAATGAAATATTATATGTTTTGTCGTACCCTTGCGTTAAACGGCAAACAGTCTAAAACTTTCGTCAATCCCTACTAATGAAACATCGCCGATATCAGTAAACGCTAAGCCAGTTCCTGCAAGCAAATGTTTAACGGTCAAGGTGATTAGAATTTGGTTTGGTTCGGCTTTATTTAAAACTCTTGCGGCAACATGAACGGCGATACCGCCAATATCACCAACATCAAATATTTCGCATTCGCCGGTATGGATCCCAGCTCTGATTTCAATATTCAGTAATTTAACTGCATCTCTTATCGCTTTCGCGCAACGAATTGCTCTGCTAGGGCCATCAAAAGTCATCAGGAAACCATCGCCAGTGCATTTTATTTCTTTGCCATTAAACTTAATTAGTTCTGTTCTTACTATTTGGTTATGTGCTTCTAATACCTCCATCCATTTTTTATCTCCTTTAGTTGATAAATGTTCTGTAGAATTAACGATATCCGTAAAAAGTATCGTGGATAGGATTCGGTCGAATACTTTGAGTGGCCTTGCGCCAGTAATAAATTCTTCAATTTCTGCCAGAACGGCGAAAGAATCTCCAACCCAAAACAGGTGATCGTCACCGGGGAGTTCTACAAATTTTGAATCTTTAATGTGCTTAGCGATATACTTCCCTTCTTCTATTAGGACATCCGTGTCGCCTGTTCTATAAATAAGTAATGTGGGGACTTGTATTGTGCCTAAAATATTTGTTACGTCAACTTCTGTATTCATACGCGCGAGGTCTAATGCGGCACTGGGGCTTGCCCCTGACCTAAAATAACCTGCAAGCCAATCCATAAACTTAGTATCTCCTGCTAATGATGGTACCAACGAACTAAAACCTTGCATGTCACCGTCTGACCAGCTTTCTTCAACCAAATCATAGAATTTTTGACGTTCCGCGTCACTTGGTGCCCATGGATAATCCTCAGCGTATTTTCGTTTGGCAAATACACCAAAAGTGATCAGAGCGATAGTGCGTTGTGGATAGGTTCCTGCAAACAGTACACTCACTGAACCTCCTTCAGAATGGCCAAACAGCACAGCACGTTCTGAGCCGGCTGCATCCATAACAGCACGAATATCATCCATTCGTTCCTCTAATGTCGAAAGATTATTCCTTCGATCAGACAGACCAGTACCTCTTTTGTCAAATAGAATTAGCCTTGAAAATTTCGTTAACTCAGTAAGGAATAAGGCAAGCCTTGGCTCGGTCCACATCATGTCAATATTGGAAACCCAGCCCGGTATATAAACTATGTCAATTGGTCCTGTTCCGACCACTTGATAAGCAATACTGAACTCACCACTTTTAGTATACTTTGTCTTAGGTTTCATATTTTAATAACGCATTTTGAGCTTTATGCTTTTGAAGTCCAAACTACAAAAACTAACTATAAGTATAGATAGGAATTGCAAGATTACTATAGGGCGCCTATCTCAATGGCCTTCTAAGCCAAATCAATGTTGCATGAAATGTTTAACGCTACTTCTAGCCTGGGATGTGGGGCAAATATGGAGCGAAAAGTATATGAACTAAACCACATGTGCCTAGCTCTTTCCGCGCGACATGGTATGTGACGTCTCCGGTATACGGTGGTGGCGATGAATGAAGCCGCTGATCGTCAAGCACTTTTTTGTCATCAGTGTTATATTCATTTTTGGGAATTATTAGTTATGAATATGGCGCACATTGCTGGAATTCGAAAAAGCCAAAGTGGCAATTCTGCTAAGCATTCGGAGACTTATTCATCAGCACTTGCTAATATCCGTCTATTAACGGCCATAAATGTTTAGTGCGATATTGTCCAATGCAGGTAAGTGTTTAATCAACAGCGAAACCACAACTTTGCTCTTTTATATTCCAAATAGACACACAGTAACATAACCTTAACACCATTTTCTTGTTTAAAGGGTTTGATTTTTTAAGTTATACCTACAAGAAATAAATTTATATGAAACTATTATATATTAAAAGATATTTTATGGGTCTGCCGGTCAAGACCATGCATAAATATCGGGAAACATACTATGGTAAGATTAAAAATTGCGATGATTGCAGACTTTTTGTTTAATTGATCGATTGGGCTTTTCGACCATCGCCATGTAAGTAAGCGTACCAAAAAGGATACTTAATGGATCTGCCTGTAAATTGCAGTTAACTTCTGGTGTTTAATCACCAATTGTAACATTTTAAGGCAGAAAGGGCAGCTTCGTGTTGAGATAGCCAACTGGTTTCGCTAATCATTCGATAGTGATATTGGTGGCTTGCCGGGCGATCATTTGCCTTTGTTTATTTTGGTACATCCAGATATCTGTAAATCGCCTATTCTCTTTATTGCCGGCATTGCCAGTTAAACCAGTGGGGATCACTGTTTCCAAGCCCATGACAATGCCTATGTTTTCTATGATTTTGATTTCATCAATTGTCTGTTCATAAGAAGAATAATTGATATAGCCTTGTTTGAAAGCACCCATCGCCATAGGCAAGTCTACTACCGTATTGGTTGGTGCGTTAACGATTAGTTCATTTGCCAAAATGCTTCTAATCATCGTTGAGTCTTGTTCAAGTATTCCTTGAATTTGTAGTTGTTCCATTTTTCTTAATTGGCTTCCGCTGAAGACTTATTAAAAGTATCATTTTCACAGCTTATCATCAATATTGATGAGCATAGTGAAAAAATTCAGATGAATAGTGTATTAATTGATTTCATATTGCTATTGATTAATGATGACTGAAGCTAATCGGGTTTCGAATTGCCCATTTAATTTTTACGACCAATACTTTTGTATAATTCCTCGTTTTAAAAGTGATTATTTATTGATAGAAATATAATTATATAAGTAGCGTTTCTTTATAACACAACGCTTAGTTTTTTAACCAACCAGCGATACTTCTTCTCTCCCGTGTAAAAGAAGCGTGGACCTCATGCTCCATTTCGTCGCTACGGAATAAAACCATTCTTCCGCCCAATGGTGAAATATTAATTTGTTCCCGCTCTTTTGGATACAAGGACAGCATCCCACCATCTTCTTCCTTCCAATCCTTATTGAGATATAAGACGATCGAATATTTTCGTCCTTTTTCGTTTTTAAATTGGTCAAGATGGCGTTTATAAAAACTTCCTTTTTCATAAGAGGAATAATGGCTTTCAAAACTTTTTATGGAGGTAAAGCATGTTTTATTTAAATAAACAATAAACTTCTCAATCTTCTTTAAATAGACCAATTCAAATTGGTTTGTACTTTGTTCGCCAATCCAATTTATTTTATCGCCTCGTATGCTTTTGTCTTTTTGAAAATCTACTTTATTGCCGAATCCCGAAGCTGTCATTTTTTCTGACGCACCCAAAATTTCTATGTTGGCGCTTAGTCCGGTCATGATAATAGGCAGTATGAAATCATTGCAGAAACCATACTCATCATCTATAAGCCCTTGAATAAGTCCCTCAAATTGGTTTTGCTCTTCAATTTCTTCATCGTTCATGGACATACTATTTAAGATTTTACTTGAGGGTATAGATAAAAAAAGAGGATTATCCAATATATGATGGTATGTAATCTTATCGATCTTAATCTTTTGTGAAGATAGTGCCGAATTGTCGCCATGGTGATTATTTTGTTACCGTCAAAAGGTCTTCTATTTGCAACTTCCTGCTGAATATTGGGATGAGGCCATGTAGATGATGGAGCAAAGTCTTCTGTGAATGTAATACTGAGGTTAGGATATATAGGTAAATTAATACCCTGGAAAAACTAAACACCCAAAACGAGCTTATCTTTGCACACTAATGGATCACAAGCTCATCTCATCTCCGCTTCAAGGGTATACGGACTTCCACTTTCGGAATGCTTTCCAGAAGTTCTTTGGAGGCATAGATCACTTTTATGCTCCCTACATTCGATTTAACGGGAGCATGGTGATTAAGCCTATTTATGAGCGAGACCTTAAGCCAAAAAACAATACAACTATAGAGCTCATTCCTCAGGTCATGACCTGCAATGCAGACGAATTTATATTCGCAGCAAACTATGTAAGTTCACTTGGTTATAAAGAACTCAATTGGAACCTTGGTTGCCCTTACCCCATGGTGACCAATAAAGGTATGGGGTCAGGGCTGATAAAGAATCCTGAAAAAATAGATCGCATTCTCGATAAAGTGCACACACAAACAAACATCATTGTCTCGATGAAAATGAGAATGGGGTATGCGCACAGTAGAGAAATACTAGACGTTTTTCCTGTACTCGAGAAGTATCCTATTAAAAGTATTGGCATCCATGCACGGATCGGGGCTCAACTTTATAACGGAGGTGTTGACTTGGAAGCATTTCAGCGGTGCATTGATCATTGCAATCAAAAATTATACTTCAATGGGGACATCACCTCAGTCGCCATATTTGAAGAATTGGTCGAACGATTTCCCGGCATTGATCACTGGATGCTAGGTCGGGGTTTGATAGCAGATCCGTTTTTGCCCGGAATGATAAAAAGAAAAACGCATTATTATCCGGACAATAAGTTAGAGCTTTTTAGCAAATATCTTGATACACTATTTACTTCGGCCGAACAGAAATTAACTGGTGAAAAAGCGGTGATCAGAAAGATGCTGAGTTATTGGGAATATTTTTCAACGATGTTTCCAAACCCAACTGAGATTGTTAAGAAAATAAATAAAGCAAAAACTTATGTGGTGTATGATGCCGTTGTAAGAGAAATATTAGAAAGCGAAAAGATCACTAATTAATGAGGGCTGTACATTAATTTTCATTTTTTAATTGTCCATAGCAGATAGTCACTGGAACGTCGCACGGCATATTGGCATGATTTTCATACACAGTATCATCGGTTCACTTTTTTAAAAACTATATTCAGTTATCTAATCGTCAGGGAATAGGTCCTTTGCTCTTTTTTCCATCTCAGCGGCAATCACACGACCATCTTCGTCTTGCTCCTTAAGCTTATTAATAATATTTTGATAGCTTTCGGCATCTCTGTCCTGGCTTAGTTTAAAGACGGTGTCAATTTCCTCTATCTCAATTTCAAAAGCGACTATTGCGCCCATGACTCTTTGTTTAAACGCCAAAGGTAAATTGTCAAAAACAGTAGTGGACTGATGGTTCTGTCCTTCGAAATGTAGGGTTGTCATTCTGAGTACATCTTCCAGTGCGCTGAAGTCTAAAAATCGGATGTTTCCTTTTACATGCACGCTCATATAATTCCAGGTAGACGCAGTATAAGGATTGCTATACCATGTGCCACTTACATAGGTGTGCCTGCCTGTAAACACCGCAAGTACGTTTTCGTTTTTTAAAAAGGCTTTATGATGGTCTGTATTTTTCATTATATGCCCACGAAGGATTTTCTTGCCTTCTTTCTCTTCAATAAAAACGGGTACCTGTGTTGCTACCGGTCTGTTATCAGCATCACATCCGGTTAAAAAAGCAAAAGGATACTGTCCAACGAATTCTTTTATGACTTGTTCGTTTTGTTCTTTGTGATAAGGGAGATTGTACATTAGGCTATATTATGTAGGTGTCTTTTATTTTACTTTAATTCCTAAATAGGGTAAAAGAGTTTTTAAACTGTTTATTTTTCTTTCATTAACGGAGAGTGGATGAATTTTGTGACCGTTAAGGGTGCATTGCTTTCTATACAGATTTGCGATCTACTATTATTTACGTTGAAATTGCACATCTAATGTTCTGCTTGAATTTATGCTAAAACCTGATATTGCTTCCGCTTCATTTCGAAAGAAGTTTACGTAATACCCCCATTCTGATTGAAAAAAGTCTTTGGCGATTGGTTCTAGTGCCATTTCACCTATCCAACGATGTTGAATGGTCAGCTTTTCATCTTTGACGATTAAGTGGTAGACCGTTTCTAATTCATTGCTCCAGTAATCCCCTTTAAAATTAGTTAATTCTTCTTTCCCAGGGGTCCATCTTTCAGCGCTTGTAAAAGTTTCATTACTACTATTGATTAAGGATATCTTCCCATTAGGCAAGCTTTCGATTTGAATATGACCGTCCCTTCCTTTTATGCGAAAAATATTCTGTGCTATCGGAATAAGTTTTGTGTTGCCATTTATTGTGAGGGTATCTTCTACAATCGTTAAATTAAGTGTACTATTAAGCGTTGAGACTACATAGAGTCCTTCAAGCTGGGCTAATGTCTCTTTTTTAACTTCGAATTGTTCATATATATCTTCTGATGCTGGGTTCATGTACGCCTCAAGTATTAGGTCAGCGATTTTCGTTGTTGCAAGCCATCCTGTACCACCAAAATTTGAGATAGTGATGATGCCTAGATCGTGATCAGGGAAATAGCTTAGTTGCGATGCAAAGGCTTCATGACCCCCTGTGTGTCTATAGCGCTTTAGTCCGCGGTATTCATTTATTTCTATACCTAGCGCATATTCAGAGTTGACCCCATCGTTTAATATGAATGACTCAAGAAACAAATCATTGACTTCATTCCCTCCAATCGCTGCAGTTCGATAATTATTGATCCACTTAACTAAATCATCAATATTGGTATACACTTCTGCGGCACCAAAAATAGCGCGATTACTTTTATGATTAATGTAACCTTGTTCCGTATCATAAGAATAGGATTCAGCTGCATTTAGGATCACTTCCCCAACATAACTCTCAATCTGCGTGTCATTCATTTCGAGTGGTTTTAAAATGTTTTTTTCCACCCATTCATCGGCTGATTGACCAGTTACACTTTCCAAAATTTCAGCTAGAATCACCCAGGCAGTACTGTTGTATGTGTGACGAGTACCTGGAATATATTCTAGCTGAGGTTGTTTTCTGACCACCTCAAGGCATTGCTCTCTGGAGAGACGATCCACACCAACAATTCTACCGGCCAGATTTGACATGGTATATGCTTCCCGATAACCGCTCGTATGGGAAAGCAGATGCTTTATTGTCACTATATGTTTAAACTCAGGCCAATCGTCGAGATACTTATTGACTGGATCATCTATATTTAAAACACCATTCACGTGTAGCATTGCAAAAGCATACCCAAGAAATTGCTTACTCACTGAACCAATATTATAGACTAGTTTTGGATCATTTGGAATTCCATAAGCCATATTCGCAAGACCATATCCTTTACTAAATATAAGCTCGCCTTTTGAGACAATACCGACTACCAGTCCAGGCGTAGAATCATTTACCGCTGTTGGTATGAGCGCATCTATTTTGAGTTCAAGTTCATTTTTATCGAAGATTTGTCCATGAATATTTGGTGAATAGATTAATCCAATAAAAATTAGAATGTATAATTTAATAATTTTCATGTTAGTAAGTTTAATTGATCAAAATGGCTGGTTATGATGTTCTTTACTAGCATTTTGCTGTTCATTTACTTATTATGCTTCCCGAAGAAAATTCTGTTCCTCCATGGCGAGTTGATATTTCGAAATAGCCTGCCGTCGGTGCTTTTTTATCTCCATATTTTACTATTCCGCGCATATCAACTTGCAAGTTATAAATTCTTATTTTTTCATTTTCTTTGTCCACCGTGTAAAATCCCTTGGCAAACCAACGCATCTTCTCAGCGACATCATGATCAATTAGATTTAGGTATTCTTCATTGACCGGGAATACTTCAATTGAGTTATCCGCATCGAATAGAATTGAATGTTTAAGCATATAAATACTGTCTTGTCCTTTAGCCACACCAAACCAATTAATATTTGCAATCCCTACTGGCATTGTTAACAAGGAGCTGTATTCTATATTTTCCTCAGACAATCTTTTTGAAATAGTAGACGCTACACTATTTTTATTGACAAGCGTAAAAATCAAATAGAATGAACTAATGATTAATCCGAAATTATTAAATTTTGATCTTTTGGATTTCGATTTATAAATCCATAAACTCAATACTAAACCGATGATCAGTGCAAATGTATATACAGGGTCAATAACATTAATGCTATCAAAACCAAATCGCCTATTACTAAATGGTAAAAGCAATTGAGTACCATAGGCTGTAAATGTATCTAACAGCATATGGGTAAAAAGGCACAACCAGGCAAAGCATAGAAGACGGTAGAACTTGATGTCTTTAAACCATTTTATTTTGCTTAGTATAATGGTCATTAGAAGGGCCCCTAAAATGCTAAAAACCAGGGAGTGACTAAATCCTCTATGGATACTCAGCATTTCATATTTTCCATAGAATAAGTATAGCAATACATCAAGATCTGGAATGGTTGCTACTATTGCACCAGCTATTGCGCCTTTGCTTCCGATCCTTTTCCCAAGTACCGCTTCCCCAATTGCTGCGCCTAAAACGGCTTGCGTAATGCTCTCCATTAGTTATTTTTTACTTGCCGAGAATGACCAAGGCTATTGACCATGGCGGTTCAAAGCAAAAATCTTTGTTGAAACGTATTCTGTTTCAAGATAGAAAACTGTCAAGAAATCAGATGATTGACATTTTTATAGACCAATGTTATAGGCTTTGCTACTTTTAAGAATGCTAACATGATATATAGTCACATACTAGTTAGCCATATTATTCATTCCTATTTGTCTTTAGGTTTTCTCTTGTTTCCCTTGGTATAATTGATAAGTGCCTCTTTAACTTATTTGTTTGCCTTGATGGAAGTCTATGTCACTGTAGAAAACTATCCATTTTTCTTATAATGGGCAGTATTTTATGCCATGTGAAGAGATGGTTGTTGACCTCTTTTTTTAAGGTTAAATTTAAAGTTTGAATTAAAAGAGCACTTTGGTATGCAGTCAGTGTGAATTGTGTATCTTAACGGTCGTTCAATGGATATTTGACGGTAAGTATCAATACGTAATGGGTAACTCCTGCTTACAAAAGATTTTACCTGACAAAATCAAGTGCCTCTTCTGGTGCGTAAAGGACACGCCTGCCCATATGTAGTTAATCATATTTCTTGATTATTTATTTTTTTTTATTCGGCAATGTTGTCATTGCAAAGCTGATCCCATTCGTTATTGTAAAAATATCTGGTAATAAAATCTTCTGCATGAAACCTTTATTCTATAAACCTTTTTTGTTGACGCTGTTTGGATTTTTTATATATGGTAATATTTTCGCGCAAGCCAATGTAGTTGGTGCTGGCGGAAATGTGAACGCAGCTGAAGGAACGGTGAGTTATACCATCGGACAACCCGTTACTAATCATTTGGATTCGCCTGGGCATTCATTGAATGAAGGGTTGCAACAACCTTATGAATTATTTGTCGTCTCCACCTATACGGATTTGGAAACGGGGCTTTCCGCAGAAGTGTTTCCCAATCCAACTTCCGATTATTTGATTTTGCGAATGCTTTCCAGCCAAAACAAAAGTGCTACCCGCTATGCGATCACAGATATCAATGGCATGCCCATGGCGTCGAAGGACTTCGAAGAGACTGAAATTAATATCCCCATGAAAGAATTTACCCCGGGGACCTATATACTCACCTTGTTTAATGCTAAGAAACCGGTTCATCAATTTAAAATTATTAAACTCTGATTCGTATGAAATACATTTACGCTATCCTCCTTTTTATGGTCATGGGCTTCATGGCCCAGGCACAAGCTCCTTCCAAAATGAACTACCAGGCGGTGATACGCGATGCTGGTGGTGAATTGTTGAAAGATCAATTTGTCAACACCCGTATACAAGTCATTGCCAATTCTGAATTTGGCGCAGCAGTATATGTAGAAACGCATGGTGTGCAAACAAATGCAAACGGACTCATTACTTTATCTATAGGCACAGGGATTGTGGTTAGTGGCGATTTTGCGACTATCGACTGGAGTGATGGACCCTATTTTTTGAAAACAGAAACTGACCCTACGGGGGGCAGTAATTTCACTATTGTTGGCACCAGCGAACTCATGAGTGTTCCCTATGCGCTCTATGCGGCAAATGGTGGGGTGCCTGGACCAGAAGGTCCGCAGGGGCCACAAGGATTAGATGGCCCTCAGGGATTGCAAGGTGCTACTGGAGCAACGGGACCTCAGGGGGTTGAAGGTCCACAAGGACCTCAGGGAATTCCTGGATCAGGCGGTGCCTATGTGCCAGGTGCTGGTATTGCCATCATCGGCGATGTCATCAGTGCATCGGATATTTCACCCACGAATGAGATTCAGGTATTGGATCTACAGGGTGGATTGCTCACATTATCAAATGGAGGAGGAAGTGCCAATTTCACCCCTATATTATCCCCATGGACAACTACCCCGGATGGTATTTATAATTTAGGACCGGTTGGCATAGGCTTCGACTCACCCAACCCGGGATATAAGGTGGACATCTTTGGAAATACACGTAACCGAGGTGATTTTGAAAATTATGGAAATTTCAGACTTGGCGCCGACTATAATTTCAATATAGTCGAAGATGATGGTGACAATAAATGGTCAATGTTCAGTGATACAAATCATGTATTGAATACAACCTTTACATCCTTTTCAGATGGTCTTACTGCTTCAGTATCCTATACGCCTACGGGTAATTTGACACTCAATGGAGGGATTCGTTGGGGTGAGAATGAACCGATTTCTACAGCCGATGAAAATGGGGATAATGAATGGAAGATGCAATCAATGATAGGTTTCCGATTTGGGTATAGTTTCAGATCAGATCCGATGGGCACTTATAACGATATTATGTCGTTTGATACGCTTGGAAACCTGGATCTGACTGGAGGCATAAAAGCAAAAGACGGAACGTTTAACAATTTGGTAGTCAATAATGGTGGGCTTAATGATTTTAGTATTAAACCGTTCAATGACGAATGGGTGATAGAGTTTCCTACCAAGAATTTCTATATTGACCACAATGATACACTCGGTATAACCGAAAATGTATTAGATCTCAATTCATCAGGTGATCTGGATATTAAAGGTGATCTCAAATCAAAAGGTGGCACTTTTGATGAAGCTGTATTAATCTTTGGTGACCTGGATCTGGGCGGTGGTCTCAATGGACAAAACGCCTCATTTCAAAACAACGTTAATATCAACGGAAACCTTATGCTTAATGGCACATTTGGGTATACAGGTATGTATCCATTGCCAATGAACTGGACTAAAAGCAACTTTGATATTGGTTTGGATATCGACAATGATGGACCCTATTTAAGTAGTAGTTATTTTGGTAGTGGTGGACCTTTTCGAATGATGGGCGCCTCCTGGAACTTTGGTGAAAATCCTGGAACGGGAAATTATGATTATCCCCTTCGATTGAAACAAAACTCTACTAATGACTTCGGATTATTTATAGAACAGGGAGCCTCAACTAATGGTTATGAATTATATGCGAATTCATCTTCATTATCTTTATACTACAATTTGACATTGATTGGTAGTTGGGATCAAACGACCGGTAATTATATGGCTACCTCTGATGCCCGACTGAAAACAAATATAACTCCTGCAGCGAGTAAACTCGATCAGGTGATGCTGCTCAGCCCTAAACATTACCAATACAAGACGGATCAAACGAATTACTTCACAGGATTTCTGGCTCAAGACTTACAGGAGGTTTTCCCGGAAGTCGTCAGAGAAATAGCGCCTCGTGAAAATGAAACCAACAGCACACTACTTGTTGATTATAGCCAATTAACTGTCATTGCGTTGCAGACTATACAAGAGCAACAGGAGATCATCAACACACAACAGAAACAACTTGACGCGTTGATCAAAAGAATCGATGCCTTGGAAGCAGCTGGGAATTAAGCCATTTTTTGATTCGGACAGGCGGGCGTTCCACTAAGGGTATCCGGATTCAAATTAGAAAAATGCAGCTTGCATCTTCAGTAGACAGTTGATGGATGGTTGCCGGAGCAATGGTGCGTCGGCAACCATTCAACGTTGTTTACTAAGTTCATAATAACAATCGTCACTGCCAAAGTCTCGGAATAGGGGAAGGGCTAAAAAAGAAGTTACCAGAAAATAACCAGGAAATTATTTTGTTCGTTGACCATCCCAGCCGTACCTCAAAGAATGACAAAGGGATGTATAATGGAAGCAACGAGGTGGCTTAGGGTGTTCCATCTAATCGCTTGCAGCGATCGCTTAACCCAAATTTCGTCTCAAATGAGTATGAACGTTAATTGCTTGGTTTTTATGAGAGAAGCAAGCACCACCCAGACATCAAACCAGTGCAAGAGAAAGAATACTGCCACGCCAAGAAAAGTAAAACAATTAGTCTTGTAGCTGTTTAAATTTTCTTTCTATAACATCTAATCTGTTCAGTAATCGTATTTGATCTTCTTCAACGCGCAGAGATTCGGCATGCAATCCTTGAATGGAAGTAATCATCAGTGGATCAAAAGTCCCATAAGAAGTTAACAAATATCCTTTTGTGTCTGTTGAAACCAGATCGGGGAAGAGGAGAAGCATTTCCTGTGCGAGCAGCCCGAAATGAATGCCGGGTGGCCGATAGATTCCAGTGATAGTGTCGTTCCAGGTAAAAGACACCGGGTGGAGGTGTAACACTTTATCCAATGCTTCCTTCGAATCAATGTTGGCTATCCTATGTTTTAGGCGCGCATCTGAGTATCCTAACCAATTACCTGGCGTCGCTTTGGATGCTTCTCCATTCACTGCGAGCCTTGTAGTAGAGTGATTCAATCCTATACTTACATTCCCTGTGGATTGAATTGTTGTAAGAATTTTGCCTTCTATCCCGAAACACAACTTGTCTTTTTTGTTTTGCATGAATGTAAGTGTACTGTCATCACCGGTAGTATTACCAAAAGACCACATTTGCGTCGTGTCGCCATTCGCCACCTGGATTCCGATGACCTGTGGCCCATTCATAATCTCGGACAATTCAGCGTAGATTTGGAGGTCGCCTCTTTCGTTGCAATCAGCGATGCCGTCATTATTTGAATCCACATCTGGTACGTCACACCCACACACCCCCGGCTCATTTTTTAAAGGGTCATTTGGACAAAGATCAACGCAGTCGGGAGTGCCGTCACTGTCTCCGTCGAATTCAGTAAATCCGCAGCCACAATAACCGGGATCTGTTTTGAGCGAATCAAAAGGGCATAGATCCAGGCAATCCTCGGTGCCATCCATATCTGAATCGGTATCAGGAATGCCACAACCGCAGATTCCCGGGGCGATCTTCAACGAATCGAGAGGACATGGATCATTGCAATCAGGTGTGCCATCCATATCTGTGTCGGTATCCGGGATGCCACAACCGCAAATACCCGGGTCAATTTTAAGCGAATCAAGCGGGCACAGGTCAATGCAATCCGGCGTGCCGTCCGCATCTGTATCCGTCTCCGGTACGCCACAGCCGCAAAAACCTGGTTCGATCTTATCTGGATCTTCGGGGCAACTATCTGCACAGTCGGGTGTGCCGTCATTGTCACCATCTTCATAAGATTCTTCAACACCACATCCACAAATCCCGGGTTCAAGTTTCTCAGGATCCTCCGGACACTGATCCGTTTCAGAAATTCTGAGTTCATCCGCCGCAATGACGTAAGATGTAGACAGGCTAAAACTCCAGCCGAGCATATTTGTTGGATGAACAGCTGGTTGAATGGATCCTTCTCCAGAATCATCATGTGGATTTGCAGATTCAAAGATCTCGAATTGATTTGTACCGGTAGGGGTGATCACTGATGGGTTGAAAGGGCCTCCGTCATTCGCGCAATTGCTGACAATTAAGCTCCCCGCATCTGCCATTGCGATTTGTAACTCGGCACTTGTGCCAGATCCTGTTGAAACCTGATTCAGTCCAATTGGTGAAGTTTGCTCGACGAGCTGAAAACTCGCAAGACCGGCGACAACATTTGGATCTACAAAGTCCCCCGAAAAATACATTTTTACAGTATCGGTAAGGGCACTGCCAGTGCCCAAAGAAAGGTACCAAATCTCCGAATACAAATTACTTTCATTGGCAGCTGTTGATTGTAAAAATGACTGGTGATTGAATACGATTGAGTCAACGGTGACTGTATTAAATGAAAATGATTCCATGGAGACAAAAGCAACAACCAATCTGTCTGTTCCTGCGGGTGCTGTGAAGGTATCTTGTGCAAAATCAATAGTAGATGCCGATACAATAACTACTCCATTACTGTCATATTGGACCTGTGCGTTGGCGATGGCCAAATTAAAGACTGCAAAAATAATAATGCAGTACTTCCATCTATACACATGGTCGTGCACCTTTTTCATTATTGACCTTGTTCGGGTTTGGAGGTGTCCATGTATTGTTCTAATAGATGGATACGCTCACCCAGTTGAAGATTAATTTCTGTCAGTGCGAGGATTTGCTGATGCAGCGCCCTTATGGATTCAATAAAAATGGGATCAAGCGTGCCGTATGCAGACATCAGATAGCCTTCCTTATCGGGTATGACAAGACTTGGGAAAACAGACTGAATATTTTGGGCGGTTAGACCAATCTGCGTGCCGGAGGGTCTGGTGTAGTAATCCTTCATATTATTCCATTCGTAAGTGATGCCCTGAAGTTGCATCAACTGCTTGAGGGTGCTGACTGGATCCAATAGGACAATGTTTTTTTTGAGCCGGGCGTCGGAATTAGCCAGCCAATCTCCGGGGGAGGATTTTGAAGCCTCTCCTTGCACTTCAAGCGTGTTTGTAGTTGGAATTCGACCTATCCCAAGCCTTCCAGCGCTATCCAGTGTCATGTGTACCACATTGCCTGTTCCAAACTTTAGCGCATCGCGTCGCCTGTTCATCAGTACCAGAGAGCTGTCTGTATCCGTAAGACTTCCCAGGTACCAGGCCTGTGTGGAGTCCACATCGCCAATGTGTCCTGTGACACGTGGGCCCTCCGCAGGTGAGCTGCTTACTCGAAATACTGCGACATCGGCATCCAGGCAATCGGGCTGTCCGTCAGCATTACTGTCTGTATCGGCTATGCCGCAACCACATAGACCAGGGGTGGTTTTTAAGGGATCCTCGGGACATTCATCGTTACAATCCTGTGTGCCATCACCATCGGTATCGGGTGACGAAATAACTGAAAGCCTTAATGCTGTGGCTTCAAGCAGTACATCCCACTTCAAACAGCTGTCAAGTGGGGGCAATAGAAGTGTAGCATCGTCATCGAGTAACTCATCGTACTCGAAAAGAGTAAACAGATCTCCTTCCATTGGGCTATAGGTCAACAATTGAATTTCAATCATACCGTTGAGAATGGTTTGATTGATTCCGACAATATGATCGTGACCCGACACAAACCCTCCACCAGCAGTCCCTTCGATTTCCAGTACTGTTTTACCCGATGTATTTTGAATGAAAAGGGCTGACGCAGTATCACTACCAATAGATAGTCCCGGTATAAGGATACCGGTATTGATGATATTTTTGGTACTGTGGATGCTGCCTTTAAGGGTGCCGGAATTTTGGACGTCGCCACTGATGTGTGCGTTACTTTCAAATATACCGGTATTCGTTAAGGGGGACATTATCACGTGCGTGGTACTTGCGAAATAACCAGAATTTACACTTTTGCTGCCGATGCCTGTCAGCGTACCTTCATTCAACAATGAATCAATATTCGTGATTTTGGCACTTAAAGTCGCCCCGGTCGCATTGAACAACAATCCTTCATTAGCTAGCACAGTAAATGATGCAACGAGGTTATTTTCAAAATATCCATAGTTTACTAACGGGAGGCTTGAAGAGGACATATAAAAGTTATTGTAACAACTACCGTGATTTTCAATACGCAATAATCCACTGCCCGAAAAGTTCCCGGTATTTACTACACCACCATAATTTACAATGACGCTCGTACTCGACATACAGTTTATAGTTCCATCCAGTAAAAGGCTGTCGGTGTTCATCAATATTGAGCTATTCAAAGTAAAATTTGCATTTACTGTTAACACCCCTCTGTTCATAACAAAGCCCTGATTGACTTGAACTCCTGTGGCCGTACATTCAGCACCCGTAGCAATAATGACAAATTCATCCGAATCAATAGTTGTGCCGGGATAAATATCCCATCTCGCAGGATCGTCCCAGTACCCACTACCATTAAAAACGTAACAATCCCCATAGGCGCATAGATAATCAATTGTAATGTTGAATGTCGCCGGCGCTGTCGGTTCATATTCCATAATGAAGTAGTACGTTTGCCCGGAGACAACAGGGGCAAAAATCTCGACGAGATTGCATGAGAAAATAGAGTTGGAGAAAATCATTTCAGCATCCATTGAACCAGGGCAACCATTGTACATAGAAAAGCAGATATCGGCTCCGACACAGCCCGTGAGATAGTCCACAGTCAAAGCAAGGACTGTATCTACGGTAGCGTCAAAGGCGAAGACTACATCGTAACCCGGTGACGGCAGCACTTCAGGAGTATCATATTTGAAAATAGACATGCAAGCATCCACATTGTCACCGGAAGTTTCGCTTATCCAATACGTCCCGTTAAAAGGTAGTGATATACTTTCAGCATTAGAGCAGGTACTTTCAGCACATCCCTGATGCATATAGTCAAAAACAATATCAAAAAACATAGAATCACTGTCACTCTCAATGACGAGAAAGTACAAACTGTCCTGTTGAATGGAAATGTATGGCATGGAAAAGCTTCCGGTGATCCCACTATCCTGATAACTCAGAAGATTGGTTCCGCCACCTCCTTCGGGACACCTTGCAAACAAGGACACACAAACCCCTGCAGAAACACCTTCCGACTGATTAAAATCAATCGTGAGTTGCAGACAAGTGTCCGCAGAACCTAAAAAACGAAGAAAAAGATCTTCACCGTCACCTGTGCTACAATTCATAAAATCATCGCCTTGGCCGGCAACGATAATGCCAGAAGAATCGAACGGAATGGAAATTTCAATAGCCGCGGCACAATCATTTATGGTCCCCGGAGTAGCTGCACACAAAGGATTTACATTGGTCAGGATGAGGGCACATACTATCATCACAAATGTTCGAGGACTATTGCGCTTCGTAATGATGGCAATACATGACAAGAGACGTAAAGCTGTATTCATATGTTTGTTTGCAATTGACTAATCTAATCAAACCCAGTCTTTTCTGCATTGGATGTTAGCGCTTCAATCGTATTTTGCCATTGCGCTTCATAGGAGAATGTGTATGCTTTTCCACGTAAATCCTTTTAGCGATGGCTGCATCCCAAGCTTTTGGGACACCCTCTGTCACAACTATCTGCCTGACGAACACCCGGACAACTAAAAATACAACTTTTCTAAATCACTCCTGCTAAGCGGGACTAAAAGATGACGTATGTGCAGTAGTATCGCATGACTGATCATGAATGATCATGCACATAAGAAAAATCAGCTATATCCCTGAAGTCATGTTTTGATTTGGCCGTTTGCAAGTCCCAGGTAGTATTAAATTTGCTTTGGAAGTTAAGCAATAGCGTGGACAGCTAGTTAGGGTAGGCGAGTGCAGTTGGTATCCAGAGCAGGATTGTTCCAACTTTAATATTACATTTTGATATACTATGTGAAATGAGGGGATTGCTTTGACAAGGTTTGGGCCCCATGGTAATAACATCTGAAGTGACTTCAGGAACCATGCCAGTTGTGATATCTAAAGTTGGCCTTTCGTTATTTATGGTTATCTACCATCAATTGCAGCCATATGATTATTTTAGCTAAAGGTATCTTCTTTTAAATTGCTTAAAGATGGTTAGGATAAACTATATCAGTTCTTGTTTCTTCTTTGTGATCAGCATTAAAAAAGTGATAGATGGATTCGTATTGTCGTTGTACTGTTTGCCACTACTGAAGTTGTGGTTCAGGTTAAAAAAAAGTCATTGTACTCAGTAGAACCTCAAAAACGTTTCGGGCAATTTGTCAAAACACCCTTTTGACAACGAATTATCTCAATCCAAATTCGAAAGGTAGTTCCACCACAGAGGCTACTTTTCGTCCATTATAAATGCGCGGATTCCAATCCGGCATGTTTTTAATTAGTTCGATGATTTTAGCATCGATCACACTATGAACAGACTGTATTATTTTGGGGTCCATAATTTTTCCTTTCGCACTCACTTTAAATCGTACGACAGCAGTGCCCTCCAAGCAATTCTCCTTGGCAATTTTGGGGTATTTCAGATGTGTTGCGATATACTCCACCAGCATATGATCACCTGTAGAAAATGAAACCTTTCGATTATAGGAGGTAGCGTCTGGCAACTCATCAGTGGTCATAGCAGCAAATGAATGGCTGTTTTGGTCCTCCACCAACGATACTTCAACTTGCCCTTGTAATACGAAGCTCATCGTAAATAGGATTGACGACATAAGCACTGTGTAAAATTTCATGATGTGGGTTTTTAAATCGTTATACAATACGTGATTGATCGAACACTGTAAATGTATAAGGCATAACCGCAACATCACTATTTTCGCAATAGACAAATAATGAACAAAATGAAATTCAATGGCTTGAAACTACTATAATCATTGATATATTCATTGTTTATAAACTTTGAATAAAACTATCTAAATCATCCTCTTTACCAAGATTCATTTTCTTTCTAAGACGATATCTGCTAGTATTTAATGATCCCAATGTTATATTTTGGATTGTGGCAATATTGTTACTTTCAATTTTTAGCCGGATTAAAGAGCAAAGTCTCTTTTCTGTTTTGCTTAAATCTGAAAATTGCGAATGAAGCAGACTATAAAAGGAATCGCTCAATTTATCTAATCGCTCAAAGAATTCTTTGGTATTTGTGTCAAAAGTTGTTTTTTTGAGTACTTCATCTTCAAATTCATCCATTAGCTTTTTTCGTTCTCTTCCTTTAGTGGCCTTCAGCTGGTCTAATTTGCTTGCTAGTATTTTTGCCCATTCTTGGTTTTGTGTAAGATTGATGGCGAAATCCGATAAATCTCTTTTCTTAGATTCAATTTCTAAATTTAACTGCGTATTTCTGAATGATGCTATTTCAAGATCTTGTTCGGTAATTCGTTGTTTGTTTCTTGCGATAATAATTTGTTGTTTTCTACGGTAATATTCAAAAGTCAAAACACCTAAAAAACCTAAAGAAACGATAGAAATCAACCAAATTATTAATCTTTGATTTAGTAGGACAGCTTCTTTTTGTTCTTTTTCTAAAGTATATTTTGACTTTATACTATATAGCGTTAATTCATTCATTTTTGATTGAAGCTTTTCCCTGGAACTTGATTCGGATAGATTAATACTATCCGTTAACATATTAATCGTCTGAAGAAGTTGATGTGATTTTTTAAATTCCTGGTACGCCAATAGATATTGCATTTCAATATTTAGAAACAACAATTTTACTTTTGGGTTATTGAAAGGAATAAGGGATGTTCTATAGAATTCGTTGACATCATCATAAAACGCGTTAAGCGGTTTTATTTTATTTTGTATTCTTAATATCTCTATAACTTTTGCAGCTGATACGAGTACCTTAAGTTCATAGCTATAACCGGGATATGTATGGAGATATTTTTTATAAAAAAAGTAATTGGAATTGAAAAGCTCGTAGGCCTTCTCGAGATTATTTTGATTTAAATAAATACTTCCAATATTATTTCGAATACTGCCTATTAAATCATGCTCTGGATAGTTGGCAGACGTAATTTTATAAGCAATATTAAATTCTTTTAATGCTAATGTCGTATCCTTAAGACTGCCAACTAAGAACATGCCAAAATCATTATGTGCAGCAGGTTTGAAAATATTATCAGTTTCTTTAATAAACGTCAGGTTTTTTTGGTGTTCAAGAAAGGCACTATCAAGCATACCTAATTTTTCATATGCTACTGCAGCACCACGATAATCGAAAGTGCGACTTTGGCGAAACGTATCTTTTATTTCAGGACTAAATTCAGCTTCATGCGTGTCATAATAGTCAAAGAATGCCTTATACATATTTAGAGACTCACGATATAGTTCATAAATTCTAAATTGATACCCCGAATGATGATAGAAATTTAGTACGAACTCATGATCCGTATTAATTTTAGATATTAAGTGTCTGCGTTGAAAAGAAAGTTCAAGCCAAGCCTCGCGATCATTTTGATAAGTAATTTTAGTATGGAGCGCTTGAAGTTTCTTGTATTCTATAAGCGCTTCTTCTGAGGATATGTCGTCTTTTTGACGGCAGCTCACAATTAAGATACAGCAGTAAACTAAAATGTAAAAATGCGTTATGCGAATATTCATATACTATATAGGTCAATCTTCCTAATGATAAAGTAATTAATGCCTGTAGATGTTATTTCTTAAATATCCATTTATTTTTCGAACCTGAGCGACAAGTGGGTTGGGATACTTATTGTCGTAAGTCCCTATTTGTGTATTTTTGTAAACTTCATTGATAATTAATTTTCATTCTAAATATTAGTAATAGAACTAATAGGACTATTTCTCTGATGGCACAAATCAGACACGTTCATAATTGTTTCAGCCAGCATCATTTACCGAATTTTCAAAAAAAAATCATCATTAATTATTAGTTCGTCATAATGAAGGCTAATTGTAAATGTATGAAGTGTTTGTGTCTCTCAGGACGAAAATATTTTTATACATAGAGGTAGGAACTGCTAGTGTTCTCAAGCTAATTGATAAATGCCCATTTCTTTTGCAATGCCTTTGAGTTCATGATTTCCTTGAAAGGTATTATCATATCCATTCATTTTAATCCTATCATATACTGTTTCTGAAACTAAAAATTGACTGTTCAGTTTCTTGTTTAGTTGTTCTATTCTGGAAGCTATTATCACATTGCTTCCCGTAATGGAGTATGATTTTCGATGTTCGTTTCCGATTTCTCCTGCGATAACTTTTCCAGTATGAAGACCAATTCCAATGATTATTTTCGGAACCTGACCTGATTCACTTAATTGCTTTGTTTTATGTAACATCGAGAAACCTGCTTTGACAGCATCCAGTGGATGGTTTGGTGTTGCAATAGGAGCGCCAAATACGGCCAATATCCCATCGCCTAAAATTTGCAATACGATACCTTTATTTTCTCTCACCAGATTAATGTATTCACTAAAGAGTATATTTTGAAAGGTGGCTACTTCATTAGGGCGCTTGGAATCGGCAATGAGCGTAAAATCTCTAATGTCCATAAACATAATAGTGACTTCATAAGACTTACTATTTGATTCCATTTCGTCATTTAAAATCAATTCATTAGCAACTTCTGAAGAGACATGTCGTCCAAAGAGCGTTTTGATCTTTTGCAACAGAATATTTGCTCTGCCTCGTTCATAATGCATGGTTTTTACAAACCACGCAGATGCAATAAAAACGACGATTGACGAAACACCAATGTTCATGATGTAAAACAAGGTCTTTACAGAGTCAGAAACTTCCTGAACATGTCCCAGAAGGGTTGGTTCAAAGGCTGCTGAAATAACAACTATAACGCAGAACATAACAATCCAAATCAGTGACTGACGAAAAGAAAGAAAAATAACAGCACCAAGTGGTCCTAAAAAACTCCAGGCGATCACTAACCCAGAATGATCCATGCTTCCGATGCTCCATTGAATAAGTGCTGATATCCAAGTAATGCAAGCAAGTTGTGTATACACAAGCAGTCGATGATCAGCCAATTGATTGGTAATCAAAATTGTACTTCCAACGATCACGACAAAAAAAAGCGGCAATAGAGCCGTTAATCCGAAACCAAAAACAATAGTGTAAAGTAAGCTCCATAATAACCCGCATACACAACAACTCAGAGCAACTACGAGTATGAGCTGCTTTAAAAAGGCTATTTCTTCTGTGTCGTCTGCCCTGGACGCATATTTCTTAGTTAATTGAATCAGCCTTGACATCATTAATTTAGTAATTGGACACAATGTATCGGGACAATCTCCGTCCCACTTAACTGTGAGAGGAATACCCGTGCAACTAAAATTACAACTTTTCTTAATCAGTGGAGCATATAAAGGACAGCGGTTTGGTGTAAGCTCAGAGCCCTTATTTAAATATCGTTTTCAATAGAATAATCAGTAAATCCTTCAAATCTGGGTTTGACTCCACCCTTGCCCAAGTCGCTATTAACTTAATTTTCTTAGGAACAATGGGAGGAGCATCTACGGTAAGAGAGGGTGGGTAAGTACAGCAAGTTCTTAGAGCAGGGCAGTACCGATTTTATTTTTTGCGATTGTTGGCGAAGACAATGGAGAAATTTTGTAAAAATTGAGTATAACGTTTAGTAAAACAAATCAAGCCGTCGAGAGACAGCTTGATTTGTTTTACAATGCTATATGTTGGTTGATTTTAGACCAATCAATATTGCTTTAAATTTGCGAATTAATTGCCTGGCTTAATGTTCTGATTCACACTAAATAAATTATTTGGGTCATATTGTTTTTTTATTTTGGCTAAACGGTTGTAGTTATGCTTATAACTAGCTTGCACACGTTCTTGTCCCTCATCCATCATAAAGTTAGAATACGCTCCTCCCGATGAATAGGAATGTAAGGCTTCCCAATAATCTTTACACCATGTAGTGATTTTATCAGCATTTGCTGGATCAGGGTCTACGCCAACAATTACGCCTGCATATTTAGCATCGCGGTATGCCCAGGGCGTATCTTCTGCGCCAACTCTACTTGCTGCGCCACTAATTGGGTATAAATGCATTTGTGAAAGAGGCGTAGGTATATTAGAACCGAATTTTAAATGTTGTTTTCTTATTTCAGGTCCTAATTCATTAAAAAAGTCTGCACGCCAATACCACTGCAATCCAGGAGGAAATAATCCATCAAATAAAGTTTGTATAGATGGATAAGGCATTTCCCCTACGTGGGCAAATATAGGATTCATCGCTAAAATCGGCTTGAAGGCTTCGTTAGCTTTAGCCATGTCTCCAGTATAACACCATACTATTCCACAGAATTGCTTGTTGTGTAATTCCTCCGGAAATGGCGGTCCTGGAATAATCATAGTGGTTATAAATCCATTCAAATCATCAGGAGCATTGTGTATTAAATCGTGATACCATTCCATTATTTCCTCTGTTTTTTCAATTGGCCACAAGGTAGGGCCACCAAAAACTGTTTTTACTTCATGTCCTTGAAATTTAAATGACGTGACAATTCCAAAGTTTCCACCGCCCCCTCGAATAGCCCAAAACAGATCACTATTTTGAGTTGCGCTTACTGTTACAAAGGAGCCATCTGCCAAAACCATGTCTGCTTCTAATAGGTTGTCTATTGTAAGTCCGTATTTTCGTGATAGATAACCGACGCCACCACCAAGGGTTAATCCTCCTACTCCAGTTGTAGAGATAATTCCCGCAGGAATTGCAAGCCCAAAAGCATGTGTTGCATGATCAACTTCTCCCCAGAGGTTTCCTCCGCCAACTCTAACGGTGTTATCAGAAGTATCGACGCGAATAAATTTTATTCCCGACAAATCAATGACTAATCCATCATCGCAAAGACCTAAACCGCCGCCATTGTGTCCACCGCCTCTAACCGCGACCAATAGATTGTTTTCTCTACCAAAGTTTACAGACGCAATTACATCTGCAACATCTACGCACATAACAAACATTCCTGGATGTTTATCGATCATCCCATTAAAAACTTTGCGGGTTTCATTGTAGTTAGCGTCTGACGGCCTCACCACTTCACCTCGCAATAGAGCGGTGAACGCTTCAATTTTTTGTGTACTTAGGTCTTTTACTGTGTTAGACATGGTTTCA
The DNA here is from genome assembly GCA_037968695.1 of Saprospiraceae bacterium. Lineage (GTDB taxonomy): Bacteria > Bacteroidota > Bacteroidia > Chitinophagales > Saprospiraceae > Opimibacter. Next base: position 13,191 of record JBBKWA010000061.1, on the reverse strand, counting down.
GGTTTTAGTAAATTTGTTTAAAAGTATATACTCATACGCACAGGCTAAGCTATATTTCATTCAAAAAACAATAAATTTCATTCATGAAGCATTGAGCAGTGGATTCATTGAATTAGAGATGACTTTCACCTTGTCTTGTGTAAGTTGAAGGAAGGACACCATAAGCTTCTTGAAAGCATTTTGAAAAATAAGCCGGACTATTAAAACCTGTGTTAAATGCAATTTCAGAAATATTCCCAATTTGTTTATTTAATAATTTAAGCGCCATATTTAGCCTATATTCTTTTATAAAGCTATTAGGCGACTTGCCTGTGGCAGAAATTATTTTTCGATACAATTGAGATTTGCTATATCCTAAATCTCTGCTAAAGGCATCAGCATTTAAGGCTGTATTACTCCATTCTCTTTCAGTATAATCCATCAAAGTGGTGATAAATTTCTCATCAGTTTCATTAAGCGTACGCACAAATTTCGCATCAATAGAAATATTCAAATTTTCGCTTTCATACAAATCTTTAACTTCAGAAGACAAAACGATTTGCCCGTCAACAACATCGCAAAACCGTTCGGCCATTTTTACGGTATCTTCAAAAATATTCTCTTTTTCAGTTACAGGGACTCCAGCACATAAGCCAATATTTAATTTTATATCAGTATCATACATGTTAGGGTTTGTCCGATTAAGGTTTGTTTGAATTTCGATAGCACATAATACCGCATTTGTTACGGACTTAAATGAAGTTAAAAAGTAATCCAACTTTTGAGTTACAATGCTTCCATTAAATTTATTTAATGTTTCAGCAATAGATTTGTTATGATTTTGAATAACTGAATTTATTGGATTAGAGGCTGAATCTTTTAATGATAACCGTTTTATACCTATCACCATGATGGTTCTAAAAGCAGGATCATTAATAATGTTCAATTTCGTGTTTTGTGATTTTTCCGGATCTTCAATGCGCCCTAAAAATGATTCTACTATAGCATCATCTACTTCAATTATTCGATGAGGAACGTCACCATGGGCATGATCATGCATTTTTTTAATGGCCTCTTTATTAGGCGCTTCAACTAAACAAAATGCTGTTTTCCTTTTGCCGTCAAACCAATAGGTTAGTCCTTTACAATCAAACTTATGCTGTATTTTTAAATCAGCTTGATGTAATTGGGCCACATGCTCCGCTGTTACTTCTTCTGAAACATCGTGGCGATCCATGTATATTGGCATAACGTAGTTTTTTAATTGTGAGGATCTGACTTTTCGGATAGAGCGTTTTAAACGGTTTATTAAATGTATTGCAAATGTTTTCCTTGCTCATAAGATTCGGGGACACAGATTGTCACGCTGATCAGTCGAGCGATGTCTCAAGCAACTAAATTTACAACTTTTCTGAATCAATCTCGCTAAGCTGGACCTAATGAAATCGGGTATGTCGAGTTATCCCCAGGCCTGGATAGAAGGATTATTGTCAAATTATAGATCCTCCTGGATAGGTGTAGCATGACTTGAAGCCGGTTTTAAAGGTAAATACTCGCTTTATTTTCCCTGTTAGAAAGGCAGGAAGAGTGTTGATAACCAGCGAGGGTAGGAGAGCACAGTAGGTTTAAGAGCAGAATTCTGTAAGTGTTATTATTTTATATGACCATGGGAAGGAGTTGGAATTACTCACAGGACTTGAGTATAGCGTTTTGGACATCGGTGATTGCCCTCCTTACTTAAGGGAGGCTGTCAACAAGATTAGATTCCTCTGCAATCTCAAAGAAGAGGAGTAAAGACATTGTCAAAAGCACGTAAGTGATTTTGTATATATGAAAGGATTACTTTTTCCGCGAAAGAAAGAAAAGAAGTACCATAAACATTCCCATCGCAAAACCACAGGCATATAAGACTACCCAAATGTTAAAAGTCAAATTTATTTATCTTTTTTAGTATTTATCTAACCGGGTGTAATTGGGAAAATTAATCAAATAGCCCGGGACACTCGTCGTCAATATGATCTGCTGAACGACCACCTTTGACCACTATTTGTCATCTGTACATAGAACCGCGCTTGTAAAATTAGACTGTTTGGGTTTTTTATGACCCACGGGTGTGTCCAAACATAGCTAAGTTACAGATTAATGTTCTAGCCCTTTATTCTGTGAAAAGCTAATAAGGGTTGGACTTAAGTCAAACTAAATCAATGATTTATTATATGGTTTTTTAGCCTTTAGGGCAATTCTCACCTTAGAATTACCATTCTTTTTTAATAAATAATATGGATATTAACTCGGTATACCAGTGAATGATTAACTTCCCGAATGGGCAAGTGATTGATTGCCAAATTGCGCAATATGGGCATAATTAGGAGCATCCTGTTTATAAACTTTAGTGGAATTACTGATTTTTGAGGTAGAGGTTTTTATCTTGATGATTATTAGCCATAAACTAAGTTATTTTAAATTTATAAGTACAAGTATTTTTTGGATCATATGGAAGCACTTTACCTAATTATAGTTATCATATTATTTTTTCTTGCATTTACAGATTTGATTGTTGGTGTAAGTAATGATGCTGTAAATTTTCTCAATTCTGCAGTGGGCTCAAAAGCTGCTTCGTTTAAGCTGATCTTGATTATAGCAGCTTTGGGTATTATAGTAGGATGTACCTTTTCCAGTGGCATGATGGAAGTTGCCAGGAAAGGAATCTTTCACCCGGAATTATTTTATTTCTCGGAGATCATGCTTCTCTTTCTGGCGGTTATGGTCACTGACATTATTTTGTTGGACTCATTTAACACGCTGGGGCTACCAACGTCCACTACTGTTTCTATTGTTTTTGAATTGCTTGGGGCAGCCGTTGCTTTCTCTCTGATCAAAGTATATACCCAGCCTGGTGACTTGGGGATTACAGCTTATATAAATGCTGATAACGCGATAACCATTATATCCGGTATTTTTCTTTCTGTATTAGTAGCTTTCACTGTCGGAGTGATTGTTCAATATCTTACCAGACTTATATTTTCATTTAAGTACGAGAAAAGACTTAAATATTTTGGAAGTATTTGGGGCGGTTTTGCCATTGCTGCGATCACGTATTTCCTCCTGGTAAAAGGCGTAAAAGGGGCTTCATTTATGACGGATGAGCTCAAAGAACTTATCGAGGGCAATGCTTCTATTATCATCTTGGTGAGCTTTATTGCCTGGGTCATTATTCTTCAAATTATCATGTTTTTTTATGAGAAGTTTGACATTATGCGGTTTATTGTCTTGTTAGGGACATTCACGCTGGCGATGGCTTTTGCCGGTAATGACCTGGTAAACTTTATTGGCGTTCCACTAGCTGGCTATAATTCCTATGAATTGTATCTGGCGAGTGGGGAGGCATCAGATAATTTTCTAATGCAAGGGCTTGCAGGTAAAGTACCAACACCGACCATTTTATTATTGCTTTCCGGAATAGTTATGACCGTTACTTTGTGGACTTCCAAGAAAGCGAAATCTGTCCTTAAGACGTCTCTTGATTTGGGCCGTCAGCAGCAGGGTACAGAACGGTTTACTTCTTATAAGGTGTCAAGGCTTATTGTAAGATTCTTCAGTAAGCTCGCAAAAATGGTAGATCATCTATTACCACAAAAAGCGAAAGGTTTTCTTTATGAACAGTTTGACGAGAAACCTTTTATTGCAAAGCAAATAGACATGGGCGTAGAGGCGCCAACATTTGATATGGTACGTGCAGGAACGACCTTGGTCGTGGCCAGTAGTTTAATCGCACTAGGCACATCATTCAAATTGCCTCTTTCCACGACATACGTCACATTCATGGTTTTTATGGGTACGTCACTCGCGGATGGTGCCTGGGGAAGGGAAAGTGCAGTGTATAGAGTTTCAGGCGTTTTGGCGGTTATAGGAGGATGGTTTTTTACTGCTTTTTCGGCCTTTACAGTTGCCTTTATCATCGCTGCGCTTTTTCATTTTGGTGGAACCATTGCAGTAGCAATTATTTTGCTATTAGCAGCGCTGCTCATTTACAAAACAAATAAATCTTTTCATAAGAAATTATCAGAAATACAGGTATTTGAAAAATCCATGGAAGAAGGAATTCTGAATCGTGCTAAAGTAATGGAAGTGAGCACACGAACCTTGAATAAATATTTGAAAAGCTTTATTAGGGAAATTGGAGGAGCCATAGAGGGTTTGGATAAAGAGGATTTAACAAAATTGACCATTGTCTATAAGCGTTTTAAACCTATTTATAAAGAGTCGACCTTGCTCAGGGGGATCGCCAATGGTTCTTTAGATAAAATTGGAGAAGAAGAATTAGATGCAGCTCATTTTTATATCCTGGCCTTGGAGTATGTGCATGCGATTGCCAATAATGTTGATCTGATAGTTAAATCGATCTTGAATTATGTGGATAATAATCACAAGCCATTTTTAGATAGTCAAATTAAAGAGTTGGAGGTCATTCATGACGATCTTACAGAAATGCTTGAGGCCACCATTAATGTACTTAAGAATGATGATCAACCAGGTGCTCTTGCGCTGTTGATCAAAATGGATGATTTTGTGGTCGTGATCAGATCAACAAGAAAAAAACAAATTAAGCGAATCAAAAATGGTGAAATTGGTACAAGAAACAGCCTTTTATATCTTAGTTTGCTTGGCGAATTACGAAATGTAGGATGGTTTACCAGTAGAATTGTAAAAGCTTATCTTGATCTGGTAGAAGGACAACCAGAAACAAATACCGAAGATTCAGAAGGAGAAAACAAAGCCTAGTACCCTAGGGGTATCCTTTTTAAATTATGTTATCGGCCGCTGATTAATTGTTGTTTTCGTCCAGTCAGCGTGCGCTGCGAACCAAAGCCACTGAGATCAGAACGGCGTCATCAGTAATCACAAGGGTGTATCCATCAAGAGATTAAGGGCGTTTGAGGCTCGTCAATTCGGAATAGCCCATCAATTTTCCGCTCTTATTGAAGGATTCACTCCGGATAGGGCCGGTATCCACTGCGTACCATTCGATGGTGTGCATACTGATCTTCATAACCATTTTGGTTTCCACAGTCTGGCTTAGTTTTATGCAATTGAAAGTGCCTGCCGGCGTGGTGATCTTTTCCATTCCCTCAACCTTTCGGTTAGTTACATGGATTTGCATGGTCATGATTGACATGCCGCCCGAACTTACTTTTGCCGTCAGGACTGCATCCGGGAGCGAAGTGCCAGCATCAGCTTTTGTAGGGATTTGCAGATCTTCAGCATCCACTTCGACATCCATGCTTTCGTATTGACCGAAAGTCTCCGGGCTCATCATGGATTCCATATCGACATAGAAGTGGCCGTCTTTACAACGAATCTCATAGGATTGCGTCAAGGCTAGCTTGTCATTTTTGTCGTAATACGCGCCCTGCACTTCAGCAGTCATTTCATCAGCACCTCCCTTCTTATTTATAATGGTTTGTATATTTTTTCCGGTCGCTTTACCTTTCGCATTGTAATTTGTTTGTTCCATTACAGTACCTGATTCCATGGGATACCAGGGGGAACAATCCTGTGCAGTAATCGTATGGCTAAACGTTAAAGCGCTGAGGGCAAGGATAAAGAATAAGGTCTTTTTCATTTTCTTAGGGTTTGGATTTGTGAATACCAAATTCGAATTTACAAAATATCTCGCTTAGAAACTTCTTTGGCTGGATGGTGGAACTAAAGGGGGACTTCTACTATTGTAGTTACATTCTTTTTCGAGTTTCCAATAAATATTTTGTCACAGACCAAAAATATTGGCTAAGGTTAAAAAATGCCCATTTTTTCAGGATGAGGTCCTGAAAAAATTAGTTTTATGGACAGATTCGAATTAGGCGACTCTATTCCTTTTTTCACTGTCATGTTTTATTGATGGCTCTTCTGGTTTATTCCTTACCATCATCGGTGTGGCCAAACAGCGTTTCAATGCTCAGCAGGTTTTATTAGCGCTTGTATTAAACCAGCGACTATATTTTCTCGCTCAATCCTTTGACTTTTTGCGCCCAGTTATTTAAAATGGATTTTTGTTTTTCGAAATCATCGCCATAGGGGCCACATACGATTTGTAGTTCTGTTTCTGTTGCGCCTTCCTTTTCTGAAAGAAGAAATTTTTCAACATATTGATGTTCGCCCCATCGACTATCAATTTGGATGTACTTATTTCCCCATAGATCACCTGCAAATACTGAAGTAATAGCACTTAAGTTAAGATATTTGAAATTAACTTCTGATGATTTATACCAATCTGCTTCAAGTGTGTTGTCTTTATCAAAAATAGCTTGAAGCGTTTTACTGTATTCTTCTTTCGTTAACACGTCCCATATATTAGCTTCTGTCGCATTTATTTTGAGATTGAGCGTAAAAAAACGGGATGACGAAATGTTCTTGATCTCTTTGTCGGAAAGAAACTGGACTTCATTTAATCGAGCGCTCCCATTTCCTCCATTTAAATATCTAAAACCGACAATAGAATCATTTGAAATATTTAAAGCCTGAATGACAATGACAATTTCTCTTTTACTTGAATGATTATTGTAAAATCGAGCCAGTTTAGGCATTTTGATATCCAAAGGTTTTGCGTCTGGATATTTTTCATGATCAACAAAGATTAAAGATGTGCCATTTTGAGTTTCTTCCTTAGTGGCCATTCTTCCATTGACTACAGGCACACTTTCCCAATTGTTAATATCGACGGCAGGAAAACCATTTAAATTGTCAGGACAATAGTATCCACCATAGTTGTGCGTTTTGGTGTTTTGTCCGTAAGACATAACTAGACAAAGACATAAGAGCGCTAGCGAAATAAGGCTTTTATTGATCATGGTTTCTATTTGTTTGTTAATTTACTAAAAGTACACTTTAAGTATCCAAAGTATATTTATGAATTGTAAATTAGTGTAAAACCAATGTTATTTAGTTCTTTTTTATTAGCGTTTCATTGCTATTTGTTGATCACTGCGTAATTCAGTTCAGTTACCTCGGAACTAAATTGTCTAGTCGTCAATAGGTTTAATTTTATTTTGTCTTTGTTATCCTTTTGGGAGATATTTACAGGAGGTGCTAACACTATCGTCCGATTGACATAACGCAGCATCACTTCTTTTTCTTTTTCATATTTAGAACTTTGTCGCCGCGCCGGAGTGGTTTTTTGAATCGCTCTTTTAATTTTTTCCGGTAACTCTTTCGTTCGACTTTTACTTTACTATTCTTGGCTGACTTTTCATGAAAAGAGGCACCAACCTGATTCGATGAATCTTTATCGTGGAGTTCTTGTGGAACTAAAGGTTTGGTCTTTTCCTCAGGAGTGAGCTGGGACGTTACTTTCACGTCCTTAGGAAATTCATTGAGTGGAATAGCGTAGTTCATCAAACTTTCAATCGCCTCCTTTAAGACTATTTCCTTCTCACTATAAAAAAGGATAGCCCTGCCTTGTTGTTCGGCTCTGCCTGTTCGCCCAATACGATGGATATAGTTTTCGGGGTAGAAAGGGGTATCAAAACTGATGACGGTATCAATTTTTTCTATATCAATTCCACGGGAGATCACATCCGTGGCGATTAGAATTCTGCTCGTACCGTTGACGAATTTTTCTATTGATTTTGTGCGATAGTTTTGTTCTTTACTGGAGTGAATCACAGAAATTTCAGCACTAAAATCTAATATTTCAAATAACCGATCAGCGTTAATCTTCGTTGCTACAAAAATTAAGACTTTATTATATTCTTCTTTATTCTTTAATAGATAGTTTAATAAATTGGCTTTCGTATAAAAATTAGGAACAGCATACGCTTCCTGGCTAATACTCTCTAATGGCGTACCGCTAATAGAAATGGTTTCTTTAACCGGATTGACGAGAAAACCATCGATTAATTCATCTACATAGGTCGTCATCGTGGCAGAAAAAAGAATGTTTTGCCGTTTTGAAGGAAGGTATTCAAAGATATTTTTTAGCTGTGTTTTATAGCCAAAATCTAGCATAATGTCAACTTCGTCAATCACCAGTTTTTTAACTGATTTTAGTCGTAATACATTGGTAAGCGCAAGGTCATACAATCGCCGGGGCGTACCGACAATGATATCTATCCCTTCGGTAATGGCCTGTTTCTGAGTCTTTATATTTGTGCCCCCATAAACCCCTACCACTCTGATGCTAAGGTAGGCGGTTAATTTTTCAATTTCTTTGACTATTTGAATAACGAGTTCTCTGGTTGGCACCAGGACGATGACCCTTGGGTGCGGTTGATCTGAAAACTTTAAATCTTGCAGGATAGGAAGTAAGTATGCGATTGTTTTTCCAGTTCCAGTTTGGGCAATGCCCACAAAATCGCGGCCACTAAGAATAGTAGAATAGGCCGCTTCTTGTATGGGCGTAGGTTTTTCAAACCCTAATTCAGCAATTGCATTAAGTAATTGCTTTTTGATCTTGAAGTCTTCGAACGTGTTCATTTTGTAAAATAATGTCAGGTAAAATTCTTACTATTTCAAACACCTTCTCGATCCTTAAATCAACAAAATGAATGTTATCTTTCACGCAAACTTGCTAGTCAAGATACTTATTCACTTAGCACATTAGATAAAAAATCGTCCATATGTCAAATTGGAGCATAATAGTAGAAGGGCTACGAATGTAAGCATTTGATAGTTATTATGATCTGTGCGTACGTATACTAATCAAATCTAATGACCGTTTGTTAACACACCCTCTCCAAAAGAGTTCATGAAATTTCAGCGACTAGTGCTCCTTCCAATAGTATGCCCTAAACAGTGATACCAAGCTTGACAATAATTAACATGGATCACATTCCGAACCACCGCAGTCCACCCCTGTTTCATCTCCATTTTGTACACCATCGGAACAGGTAGGAGGTTGACATATTCCATCTACACAAACGCCACTTTCGCAATCTGAATTAAAAAAACAGCTGAATCCTGATAAACACGGGTCACAATCCGGACCACCACAATCTACATCAGTTTCATTTCCATTTTGAATGAAGTCATCACAGGTAGAAGGCGATTGTAAGCTTATTGCCAAATCCGTAAAGCTACTAACACCACAACCATTTTCTGATCGAACACTTACATTGCCATCAGTAACGGCAAAGTTGACAGTGATACTTTCGGTTCCTTGTCCATTAGCAATCGTTGAACCTGAAGGAACTGTCCAGGTATACGCACTTGCTCCTGAAACGGTACTAATGGAATAAGGTTCACCCATCGCATTTTCGAAAGGCATTGTATTGCCTGTAATGCTGCCTGGTGTTGGTGGAGTACATGAGCCCATGGTAATGGGTCTCCAGAATGTTCCATCAAAAACCTGAAGACTCAATTCTGCCGTATTGAAAATAATCAATCCTAAAGCCGGTGCATTTATACCGTCCCTTTCTGCACCGGTCATCCTCGGAGGTAAAAATCCTTGATTTGAACTCTTTACATCTAAAATTGCACTGCTATCTGGTGTGCTCCCATCCGTATTAATGCCTACTTGCGATAGGCCTAATGTGGCGCCCAAAAGTATTACAGCTAATGCTAAGAATATCGATCTCTGGTTCATTGTTTATATTTTTTAATATAAAATTGGCTTTGCCATAGTGACCAAACAGTGTCTCTAAATTTAACTCTTTTTGTTAAGATTAGCAAGGCTTTCACCCTTCACCTCGCGACTACATCCCGCTTATTCTCAGTCGATCCGATAATATCTCAGAAGGATTCCTTGTTAAAATTTTTAAATATTAAATAGTATATTCGGTAATCTGCGGATTATAGCAATATAATTGATGAGAAGAGGCTGTAACAATTCTTATGTAGCGGCTCTTTACTTTTGTTTTCACAGCATTAAATGGAGAAATTATGCCACTTTTTATGGATCGACATGATATTCGTGAGGCGACGTCTAAAGAAGTGGCGCAAGCCCATCAAAAAGACCTGGAATGCCAGTCAAAACATCATTGCAAAGCATTAACCTATTGGCATGATGAGAAGCGAGGACTCGCTTTTTGTCTCATTGAAGCGCCTTCAGCGGCTGCTGTGCGCGAGATGCATCAAGAAGCACACGGTCTTATCCCTAACCAGATAATAGAAGTTGATGGTGCAACTGTCGCTCAATTTCTTGGGCGGGTAACCGATCCTGAAGATCTTCACGGGCAACCAATTACTGAGAGTTCGTTTCGAGCGATTATGTTTGTTGATATGGTGAGTTCTACTGACATTACGAATGCTCTGGGAGATACTAAGGCACTTGCCCTTGTGCATCGATATCGTGATGTGGTCCGAAAGGCACTAGTTGCCCATGGGGGTCGTGAGGTTGATCGCGCCGGAGATGGTTTTCTGACAAGTTTCCAATCCGCGTATTCTGCTTCAGTATGTGCCATAGTCATACAACGCCAATTATTTACGGATAACGAAGCCCGTAAAGATGGCGTCTTTGTTCAGGCCAGAATAGGTATTGGTGCAGGAGAGCCAATTCAGGATGGGGATGCATTGTTTGGGACTGCGGTAAATCTCGCCGCACGTATCTGTAGCCACGGAGGGCCAGGGCAAATTATTACCGCCAGGGTCGTTAAGGAACTATGTATGGGCAAGGATATCTCCTTCAAGTCACAGGGGGCCCAAATGTTGAAAGGATTCGACAATCCGATAGACATGGAACTCATCGAATGGTAATTCAAGAATTATTTGGGTAGGGCAGAGGAGGTGATAATGAAATAGAATAAAAATCAGCAGGGCTTACAAATCAGCTTTATGAAGGGCTTTAATTTGTCTTACTATATTGAGCTTAACGTGTTTCCATAATTGAGAATTTACAATGTAATAATAGTTTCCATTTGTTCTGCTATCCACAGCTATTCCTTCAGGAATCAAATCTTTTTCCTCAATTATAAAATCCTTTTTGAGTTGCTTATTGTGACAGCTAGAAAGAAATATGACCAGCAGGAACTTCAAAGGTTTAACCTTTATAATAGGGATTCTCATATAGCTGAAGTTCCGTGTTCGATGTCGAAGCATCCCGCAGGGTGCTAAAGATATTGCACGTTGACATAGTGCGTTAAATAGTAGTTTGGCATTGGATTTACTTGGATTTGTCCTCCTGTCGTTTCACAAATTTCATTACAATTTGCAAATTGAGGTTTTGGCGCTTTAGGAGATTTTTTTACAAATCGGGTTTTATGCTATAATTTATCTTTTAGCGCATTTAAAGCCCAGGCAATCAAAAAGAATCCAATGCCAGTAATGATTGGAGGCATCATTATCGTTGGGGCATAAAATCCACCAATGTAAATCATTGCGATACCCATTACGATTAATAAAATTGCTGCTGTTGATAATATTTTATTCTTTTCCATTTTAATTATTTTAAATGATCGTCAGATTAATTGCACATAGGTAAGATACAGTTTAGATACCACTTGTCGAAAAGAGATGCTAAACCTGGATTCAACTTTTTAACGAATCACATCCTTTAGTATATGCGTTGCTTCCCTTTGAGTAAGGCTTTTATGCCTTGTTGGAGGTAGCACAATTCAATCTAGTGCTCAGGATATGAAATTTGACCGAAAGGAATGACGGTACAACCATCTTCCGGGGGTATGAATTTTCTTTGATTATAATATTCAAGTTTAACACCGATTTCTAATTGAGCATTGGTTGATATAGCTTGGTTTTGTTGACGATCACATGTGTGATATAGTCCTTCAGTATCAAATGAGAATACCGCCCTTGGCACTGCGGCACAATTCGTAGGCTTGGGAATTAGTACGCCAATGGTAACAACACAATATTCGCCCGATTGAAGGGTCTTTTTTTGGATGACCGGGTTAAGTAAGGGCGTGTTTAAAAAATCATGCGGCCCATTAACTATGTTGTTATATAGTGTCGCAGTGTCTGGCGTCAGCGCTTCAGGCAATAAGAAAACTTTATACTTGTTCGTATCATCACAGAAAGTTGGGTATTCGTATTCATTTGATAAAGCTAAATGAAGATGAATTGGAATGGTACTGTCATTAGTAATGGTCGCTGTACTATGTACGTAGAAATGCCTATTGCCTAAAGTGTCAATATGAGTTGTCCCCAGGTTTGGACCGTATTCAATCTTTAGCCCGGTATTCGCTTTGAGATGCTGGTGCGAACCATTCTCGCTCTGCAACCCATTTTTTGATGGTTTTTGATTGCAGGACAAAACAACCAGAACACTAAAAATTCCGAGTATATTTCTAAATATCATTAGTAGTATGTTTCAATTTAATAATCCTGATAAGAAATTTGACCGCAAGGAATGACAGTGCATTTTTCTCCAAAGTTAAGTTTAAGTCCTAGTACTATTTGATGATTTGACGATGGATCTTCTTTCATGAGCCATTCACAAGTAGACAAGATCCCTCTTTCGCGATGTGCAAATAGTGCATTTGGAAGGACACCACATAATTTCGGCGGTCTGGGATATAATGTTCCTATCCCTATAGCATATTTTTCGCCGGGTTCAAGGGTTTCATTTAAGATAGGCTTGTCTATGTAGTGCTTTAATTCATCAAGCATGCTTGCCGTAATTTCCGTTCCATTTAGTGCCCATTCTATTGGCAATGGGATTACTTTGAACTTCTCAGCTCCACAAATATTTGGATAAACGTATTCCTTTGAGAAAGCTATTTGAAGGTGGATCTTAATTATACTGTCATTGCAGCCTTCCCCGTTCGCTTAAAACATATCCCTTTTTCATGTTTCTTGGCTGTGGCGTACGTTTCGAATAACTATTTGTATGAATGCCGTTTATTAATTGTTATGAGACGTCATCTTATAAATAATAATTAATTAGCACTATTTTCTTGGCGAATTACAATGCTCACTTTAACTATTATTTAGACAATTGTTTTAATCATTGCTGGTAACCTTATTTGGCATTTTAAATATCATTTCAAATTGTTTACCTGATATAACTATATCTTTCGATTTTAGGAATTCTGTTAATGAAGTACAGTCAGTTTGGGTATTAATTATTTTTATTGAATGATGTTTGTTATAGCGCAAAATTTCTTTAAATAGAAAAGAAGCTATCCCTTTTCTTCTATGCAATTTATTAACCGCAATCTGGGTAATGTCGCCGGAATTAGGTTCTAGAATGCAATGACCGACTAGTTTATTTTCTTTAAAAGCACCTAGTATTTTGAAATCCTCTAATCTCCTGTTTATGGC
>JBBKWA010000060.1:0-6202 GCA_037968695.1 Saprospiraceae bacterium | reverse complement strand
CTGCGAAAAAACTGCTTCTGTTTGACGTGCTTCTTTTTAAGAGACATAGTCTATGGCTGTTTTAGAATAGAGTTAAATCAATCAAATTTTACATCCAAGGCAAGGCCACGAAGTTCGTGTACCAATACATTGAAACTTTCTGGAATATGCGGTTCCGGCATATTATCACCTTTCACAATCGCTTCATAAGCTTTTGCTCTACCGATAATATCATCAGATTTAACCGTCAATAATTCCTGTAAGATGTGCGATGCACCATAGGCCTCAAGTGCCCACACTTCCATCTCTCCAAAACGCTGACCTCCAAATTGTGCTTTACCACCAAGAGGTTGCTGCGTAATGAGGGAGTATGGTCCAATCGATCTGGCGTGCATCTTATCATCTACCATGTGAGACAACTTCAGCATGTAGATGATACCTACTGTTGCCTGCTGATGAAATCGGTCTCCTGTATTGCCATCATAAAGATAGGTCTGACCAAATTCAGGCAATCCAGCTTCCACTACCTGCGCTTGAATTTCATCCAGAGAAGCACCGTCGAAGATTGGTGTTGCATATTTCACACCTAATTTTTCACCGGCCCATCCAAGTACCGTTTCGAATATCTGCCCAAGGTTCATCCTTGAGGGTACACCAAGTGGATTAAGTACAATGTCCACAGGTGTTCCATCCTCCAGGAATGGCATATCTTCCTGACGAACAATCTTAGAAACAATACCCTTGTTTCCGTGACGTCCGGCAATCTTATCACCTACTTTCAGTTTGCGCTTACGTGCCAAATATACTTTTGCCAATTTCAAAACACCAGGAGGAAGTTCATCTCCAATACTGATGTTGAAACTCTCACGCTTATACCTTCCTATTTCTTCGTTGACTTTAATGCTATAATTGTGGAGCAGTCTTGAAATAAGTCCGTCTGTATGGCTATCCCCTGTCCAACCGGTATAATCGATTTGGTTGAAGTCAATCGTCTTAAGCACTTTAGGCGTAAACTTATTCCCTTTATTGATCATGACCTCTCCATAGATGGATTTTACGCCATTGGAAGTCTGACCTTTAATGAGAATAGATAATTTATCGATCAAAAGTGTTTTAAGTTCATTCAGCGCTACGGCGTGTTTATCATCAAGTTGCTCAATCAACTTCTTCTCCTGTGCTTTTTGGAATTTATCCTTTTTCGCTCTGGCAAAAAGTTGCTTGTCAATGACGACACCATCTGTTGAAGGAGGCGCTGTAAAAGAAGCATCTTTTACATCCCCTGCTTTATCTCCAAAAATCGCTCGAAGTAACTTTTCTTCAGGTGTAGGGTCAGTTTCTCCTTTCGGTGTGATCTTACCGATAAGAATGTCTCCTTCTTTGATTCCTGCACCAACGCGAATGATACCGTTTTCATCCAGATCCTTAGTAGCTTCTTCACTGACATTTGGAATATCGTTTGTCAGTTCTTCCTCACCAAGTTTTGTATCGCGTACTTCCAACTCGAAACTTTCGATATGAACAGAAGTAAAAATATCATCTTTTACAATCCGCTCAGAAACCACAACAGCATCCTCAAAGTTGTATCCTTTCCATGGCATGAAGGCCACTTTGAGGTTTTGACCTAAAGCCAATTCACCTTTCTCGGTAGCGTATCCATCACACAAGATGGTCCCTTCTGTCACTCTGTCGCCTTTCTTAACGATAGGCTTAAGGTTGATACAAGTACCTTGATTTGTGCGTTGGAATTTTGTCAGCTCATATGTTTTCATGTCGTCTTCGAAGCTGACCAGCTGATCTTCTTCTGAACGGTCATACTTGATCGTAATTCTGGTGGCATCAACATACTGTACGATACCAGGGCCTTCCGCGTTGATCAACATTCGACTATCAAGCGCCACCTTTGCTTCAAGACCTGTTCCTACTATTGGCGAAGCCGGCTTAATCAATGGCACCGCCTGACGTTGCATGTTTGATCCCATCAATGCACGGTTCGCATCATCATTCTCAAGGAATGGAATAAGTGATGCAGACACACCTACAATCTGATTAGGTGCAACGTCCATATACTCAACTTCCTCCGCCGTAAGCATCGGGAAGTCACCATGTTCTCTTGACTTAATTCTATCCGTCATAAATACACCTGACTTGTCAATCGGTGTATTGGCCTGAGCGATCTTCAGATAATCCTCCCCTTCAGCGGTCAGATACTCTGCATCTCCCTTAAGCACGACCTTCCCTTTTTCAACTCTTCTATACGGTGTCTCAAGGAATCCCATTTTATTGATCTTGGCGTGCACGCAAAGCGTGGAGATCAATCCAATATTTGGTCCTTCCGGCGTCTCAATAGTACACAGTCGTCCATAGTGTGAATAGTGAACGTCCCGAACCTCAAATCCTGCACGCTCTCTTGACAATCCCCCTGGTCCAAGAGCAGAAATTCTACGCTTGTGTGTAATCTCGGATAAAGGATTCGTTTGATCAAGAAATTGAGATAGCTGACTTGTACCAAAAAATGAGTTGATCACAGAGGATAGTGTACGCGCATTGATCAGATCAATAGGTGTAAACACCTCATTGTCCCGAACATTCATACGCTCACGGATCGTTCTGGCCATTCTTGCCAAACCGACACCAAACTGTGCGTATAGTTGTTCGCCTACCGTTCTTACCCTTCTGTTTGACAAATGGTCAATATCATCAAGTTCGGCTTTCTGATTGGTCAGACTGACAAGGTATTTCACAATAGAAATAATGTCTTCCTTTGTCAAAACCAGTGTCTCCCTGTCAATTGTCAATTCCAGTTTTCTATTGATCTTATAACGACCAACATCGCCCAGATTATAACGCTTATCAGAGAAAAATAACTTGTCTATAATACCGCGAGCAGTTTCTTCATCCGGTGGATCAGAACCTCTTAATTGGCGGTAGATATATTGTACGGCCTCCATTTCAGAACTTGTTGGATCCTTTTGGAGGGTATTGTATATAATGGAGTAATCTTCACCAATATCTTCTCGCTGAAGAATAATGCTTGATTCATTGGCTTCAAGAATCATATCAATATGATCCTCATCAATAATGACATCACGCTCAAGAATGATTTCGTTACGCTCAATGGTCACTACCTCTGCTGTATCTTCATCAACGAAATCTTCTGTCCATTTGCGCAAGATTCTGGCTGCAAGTTTTCTTCCAATGGCTTTTTTAAGACCCGCCTTACTTACTTTCACTTCTTCTGCTAATTCAAATAAGCTCAGGATCTGATGATCTGAGTCGTACCCGATTGCTCTTAGCAAGGTCGTAACAGGGAATTTTTTCTTTCGGTCAATATAAGCATACATGACATTATTAATGTCAGTTGCAAATTCCATCCAGGCGCCCTTAAACGGGATCACTCTGGCGGAGTATATTTTAGTCCCATTTGGGTGGAACGACTGGCTAAAGAACACACCTGGTGATCTGTGTAGCTGTGACACGATAACACGCTCTGCACCATTGATAACGAAAGTACCTTTTGGTGTCATGTAAGGAATATTCCCAAGGAATACATCCTGGACGATAGTTTCAAAATCGATATGCTCCTCGTCATTACAAGAGAGTCTGAGTTTGGCCTTTAGCGGAACGCTATAGGTCAAACCACGATGCATACATTCCTCGATTTTGTATCTCGGTGGATCAATAAAGTAGTCAAGGAATTCCAGCACAAAAATGCTACGTGCATCAGAGATTGGAAAGTTTTCCTGAAATACTTTATAAAGCCCCTCGCTGTTTCTGTTTTCCGGAGTTGTTTCCAGTTGGAAGAATTCCTGAAAGGACTTCAACTGGATCTCAAGAAAGTCCGGATATTGCGAATTGAGATCAATTTTTGCAAAATTGACTCTTTCTTTTGTGTGTGCTTTTACAGCTGTGGTACCGGCCATGGATGATTAGGATTTAGATTGAAGACTCTACTGAGTCAAATTCACGCTTACATAAATAGCCGAGCCGGAAGGGGAAAAACACCTTCCGGCTAAGCCGTGTATGAATAAAATGGAATATCTCAAAGAAGCACCTTTATTTATGGTGATATCAGTTTAAGATGATGTAAATAAAATCCTCGGACGAGCTTACTTAAGCTCAACTTCTGCTCCAGCAGCCTCAAGAGCTGATTTCACAGATTCTGCTTCGTCTTTTGGAGCTCCTTGCTTAAGTGTTGCCGGGGCACCATCCACTAAGTCTTTAGCATCTTTCAAGCCAAGACCAAGTAATGTTTTTACCTCTTTAACTACCTGAAGCTTATTTCCACCTGCGCTCTTCAATATGATATCAAATTCAGTTTTTTCAGCTGCTCCGGCTGCTTCGCCACCAGCTGCTGGTCCCGCTGCTACAGCTACTGCTGCCGCTGCCGGCTCAATACCGTAATCAGATTTCAGGATGTTTGCTAATTCAGAAACCTCTTTTACTGAAAGGTTTACTAACTGCTCGGCTAATTCTTTAACGTCTGCCATGTTTTTGTTTTTTAAATTGTAATTGTCAAAATTGGAATAATATATATGAAAACTTGGAAGCCTTAGGAAGCACGCTCTTCAAGCGCTTTAACCAATCCGGCAATGGTCTGTCCGCCTGAATTAAGCGCAGAAATAACATTCTTGATTGGTGATTGAAGAAGTGCAATTACTTCGCCGACTAATTCTTCTTTGGATTTGAGTCCTACAAGAACTTCAATGGCATCATCGCCAGTGAAAATGTCAGCATCGATGTATGCCAGTTTAAGAACCGGCTTTTTTCCATCCTTGCGAAACTCTTTAATGAGTCTTGCTGGAACATTTGCCGTTTCCGATAGCATGATAGCAGTAGGGCCAACAAGAGCGTCATAGACATTCGCGAAACCACGCGATTCGTCTAATCCTTCCATTGCCTTACGGGCTAAAGTATTTTTTACTACGGACATCTCCACACCTTGCTGATAACACATTCGTCTCAGTTTATTCACCTGAGCAACGGTCATGGAAGATGCATCCGTAAAATATATAAAGGAATTATTGTCAAACTTCTCTCTCAATTCCTGGATAACCTGATTTTTTTCTTGCTTGTTCATCGTCTTAATTATTTAGATGATCTACTCGTTAAGGAATAAGGGACTTAGACAACTTTTGTATCGATATTGATACCCGGGCTCATGGTAGAAGCCACAGAGATTGTCTTCATGTAAATTCCCTTTGCGCTACTGGGCTTCATCTTCTGAATAGTGGTTAAAAGTTCAAGTGCATTTTCCTGAAGCTTTTCAGCAGAAAATGAAACACGCCCTACAGGAGAATGAATAATCCCAAACTTATCTACACGAAAAGCAATCTTACCGCCTTTTACATCTCCCACAGCACCTTTAATGTCCATGGTCACTGTGCCTGACTTAGGATTAGGCATCAATCCTCTTGGACCGAGTATTCTACCCACTTTACCTACCTGAGCCATGACGGAAGGCATTGCCACGATCACGTCAATCCCTGTCCAACCATCACCAATCTTCTTGATATATTCATCCAGACCGGCAAAATCGGCACCAGCTTCTAAAGCTTCTTCCACCTTATCAGGGGTACAAAGAACAAGAACCGTTTTATTTTTTCCGGTACCGTGAGGAAGTGTCACTGTCCCCCGGATGGCCTGATCGGCCTTTCTTGGGTCAACACCCAACCGGATATGGAGGTCAATTGAGGAATCAAACTTTGTTAGGTTTACTTCCTTGACCAGCTTCATGGCCTCTCCGAGGTCATAAAGTTTATCGCTATCAACTTTTTTTTGAGCGATAGCCATCTTTTTGGTAAGCTTAGCCATTCAACTTTATTTAAAGGTTATGGCGTAACCGATTGCATTTGCAAGGTTACTCCCTTTTGAATTAATTTATATCTATTTATTCCATCCGCAACTTCCTGCGGATGTCACTGCGTCTTAAAATACTTAGTTCTTAACCTTCACCCCCTCAGGAGGTGTTCCTTTAACATTTAACCCCATGCTTCTTGCTGTACCCGCAATCATCATCGCTGCTGATGTCGCTGAAAAGGCATTTAGGTCAGCCATCTTATCTTTTGCTATGACAGCTATTTGATCCCAGGTAACAGACCCAACTTTTTGGCGGTTTGGCTCAGGCGAACCTGATTTCAACTTAGAGGCTTCCAGTAACTGCACTGCAGCAGGAACTGTCTTTAGTTCAAAATCAAAAGATTTATCCTTAAATACAGTAATGATT
>JBBKWA010000059.1:0-8728 GCA_037968695.1 Saprospiraceae bacterium | reverse complement strand
TTTACAGGTTGTACCATACTAAAGAGTTCATAGGTTCTCTTCCTGTCACCAAGCGCTGCAAAGGCCATTAAGGTCCAAATGGCTGCATGGGAATATTGTCCTCCATTTTCCCTTACCCCGGGTACATATCCTTTTATATATCCCGGATTCAAGTCAGATTTATCAAACGGTGGATCAAGAAGCTGGATTATTTTCATATCTCTTTTAACCAGATATTTATTCAAAGAATCCATCGCTTGATTTCGTCTTCCTTCCGGGGCAGCTTTAGTCAGGACAGACCAGCTTTGGGAGATGGCATCAATGCTGCATTCATCATTTACTTTTGATCCAAGAGGTGTTCCATCATCAAACCAGGCGCGTTTATACCATTCACCGTCCCAAGCAGATTTCTCAATATTGGATTGTAACTTTATGGCTTCTTCTTTACAGGTTGTCGCAAATTCGGTATCCCCATAGTTAAAAGCGACTTTCTCAAAATTCAAAAGAATGTCATAAAAGAAAAATGCTAGCCAAACGCTTTCTCCTTTGCCTTCATTCCCTACCTGATCCATTCCGTCATTCCAGTCGCCAGACCCCATAAAAGGCAAGCCATGTTTCCCAAAACGGAGACTATATTTTATGGCAAGACGACAATGATGGTACAGATCAGCAATTAAACTTCCACTCATCGGTAAATCATAGAGAGAGTCTTCTCCCTGAGGCAATGGCCGTGATTCTAAAAATCCAGTTTGCTCCTTCAGTATCTCTATATCACCCGTAGCATTTAAATATCTGTAAACGACAAATGGCAGCCATAAAAGATCGTCTGAGCAATTTGTACGCACACCTCTTCCTTCTGGAGGATGCCACCAATGCTGAACATCTCCTTCTTTAAACTGCCGGGAAGCATTTAAAAGTATTTGTTCTCGAGCTAATTCAGGCTTATTGTGTAATAAGGACAGCACATCCTGAATTTGATCTCTGAAGCCAAAGGCACCTCCCGATTGATAAAACCCACTGCGAGCAAACAACCTAGAAGCGATGGTTTGATAGGTGAGCCATCCATTAGCCAGAAGATTCAAGGCCTCATCCGGTGTCTGAACCTGCACCTTATTTACTATCTCATTCCAGTATTCCTTTATTTGGTCAAAAGATTGATTAATTATACTCAGTTCTGAAAAATTCTGAGTGACTTGAATCGCTGCGGCCGTGTCTTCACTACTGCCAATCAGGAAAGCAATCTCTCTTTCTTCTCCTGCCAGCAAATTAAATTTTCCTTGCAAACTGGCGCAGGTGTCATGTCCGGCACCAATTTTTCCTCTGAGATCCAGGCGGCTTAAAGCATGGGGATTGGAAAGATTTCTGTTTCTGCCAATAAACTTCGATCTATCGGTAGTATAACTATTCTTACCTGCACCAATAAGTTTAAAAAATGCCACTCGATTGGCAAACGCGTCATTGTATCTATTTCGAAAGAATAAGGCGCCGGTCTGCACATCATACTCTGAAAGAATATGCATGTTGGTTTTGGAGCGGACATCGCCTAATACAATTTCCAGGTATCCGGTAGTGGAGAGTTTTCTTAGCCGATCAGTTTTATTTTTTATCGTAAGCACTACAAACTTAATGGGTGCCTCCTTGTCCACAAACACTTTCATTTTGGAGAAAATGCCATGTTCTATGTGTTCATAACTGGTATAACCAAAGCCATGTGTAGTAATATAATTCGATTCGCTTTTTACAGGAAAAGGCGTAGGTGACCAAAATGATCCTGTTTCTTCATCGCGCAGGTAAAAAGCTTCACCGCTGGAGTCCGTTACCGGATCATTATGCCAGGGAGTAATGCGATATTCATGTGCATTCACGGCCCAAGTATAAGCTGAGCCACTTTCAGAAATCACTGTTCCGATAGTAGGGTTGGCAATGATATTCGACCAAGGTGCAGGGGTGGTTGATACCTTATCAATTTGTATTTTATATTCTTTTCCATCTGCCGTAAACCCTCCTGTTCCATTGAAGTATTTAAGATCTGGTGGCATCACTACATTTTCAAGACTTATTTTTCCAGGAGATTGGGGTTTAATTTCTAATAATGGGGATGATCCTATTTCTCTGAACTGCCCGGATATTTGGTCTGATAAGGTTCCGTTGCTGTCGGTGATAATTATTTTGGCAACGCTTTCAAAAAGGATGCGGTCCTCTGAAGATATTTGATCGGATGATCTTACATGGATTTTTCCAGCTATATGACCTGTTAATGTGTTACCAGCTGATATCATTCCTAAAATTTGATCCTGTAATTCATGCCTGTATGAACCATGATCCTCATTCCAGATCACAAGATCTACGGTCAATCCTTTTAATTGCCAATAACCATGAGCCTTGATCATTTGTGAAACTAAATCCAGGTTTTCCAGATCAAAAATTTGTAACAATACTATCGGTAGGTCTCCCGAAACTGAGTGGCTCCAGAGTCCAGACTGTCCTCTGAAATTGCTTTTGATCACTGCTCCACTGGCGCGCATGGCCGGATTTGAATAAATAACAGAGGCAGCTAATTTTCCAAATAGTTGTGCATCTGCTTCTGTAGCATTTATCTGTCTTAATAATACCTGACTATGGGTCCAAGAAAGATCCAGGGCACGTTTTTTAAGATTCTTATCCCTGTATTTATGCATGAGCGCTTCACTCTCTTCACGACTCGCACAAATTCCATATATAAGGTCTATGGTAGCAGTTTTGAATGGCTTAATAGTTATACGGTATTTGGTGGCCATTATAGGATCTAAGACAGCTCCTTGGTTGCCAGCTAATCTACCGGCATCCAGTGCCAAGGGATTGGCTAAGGTTCTTCCCCTTCCAATAAATTGCATCCGATCCGTTTCGAAGGAAACTTCCTTCACTTCCGCTCCATATGCATCCATTAAATGGAAAAAATGAGGTGGCATTTCATCTTTGGAGCGGGATCTTCTTGTGCCAAATATTGCACTGTATTCTGGCTGGATCTCTGTTTGAACGAAAAGATTACTAAATGCCGGATGTGCTTCATCTGAGGCCTGGCTGGCTAGAACGATCTCTGTGTAACTGGTAACTTCCAGCACTTTGGGAACTTGTGATCGATTGGTAATCTTTATTTTCCGTATTTCTACATTATCTTCAGGAGATACCACAATTTGGGTTTTGGTTTCAAAACCAAAATCTTGCCTGTGAAACTCAATGGTGCCCTGCGAAAAAATAGTCTCATAATTTTTAGAAGGCTGAAGAGTTGGATGGTAGGTGTTAGACCAGAAATTTCCGCTATTGATATCTTTTATATAGCAAAAGATTCCATAATTGTCCTTAATAGCATCCTCCCGCCATCTGGTTACCGATATATTTTTCCAGCGACTGTATCCTCCGCCTGAATTGGTGACCATTACTTGGTAATTACCATTACTGAGTAATTGCAATTCAGGTGAAGGAGTATTTGGGGTATTTATAATTCTTAATTGTACATCTGCTACATTGGTGTGTACATCGGCAACTTTAGCTGTATGTGCATAAAAAATTGATCTCTTTGGAATACGTTCCTGCAACAGCAGAAGGGTTGCCTGAAAGCGTAATTCCGAGGCAAATCGATTTTGCATAGGTTTGTTTAATAAAACATAAGCTATGGATAAAAACCCCATTCCCTGGTGGTGAGCCATATAGGAATTTATGATTACATGGTTTTCACCATGAGGTATTCGCGCTTTGGTATAATCAATTGCTTCGATAAAACCATATTCCCCCTCAAAACCTTCCTCCGATAATAGTTTTAAGTTGGATACTGCTTTTTTGGGAGAGACCATTAAAGCCAGCATGCTGGCGTACGGCGCTATAACCAGGTCTTCCTCTAGTCCTCGCTTTAGTCCTAATCCCGGCACCCCAAAAGCCTGGTATTGATAATTCAAACTCGTATCCACTCTGTTGTATCCGGATTCTGAAATGCCCCAGGGAACATCCCGTTTTGTAGCATATTCTATTTGCCGTTTTACCATTGCAATGTTGGTGGCATGCAATAGCGTGTTTACATAAGTGGGCATTACTAATTGTGGCATCAAATACTCAAACATCGATCCACTCCAAGACAGTAGAACAGGTCCATTTTTCGAATCAGTGAGTAAACGTCCTAAGGAGAACCAGCTTTCCTGCGGTAACAATCCTTGTGCAATTCCGACAAAAATCCCCATCCTTGCTTCAGAAGCGAGCATGTCATAAAAGCTATCATCTCTTCTCAGCTCATCTACATTATAGCCTATAGAAAGATGACTGGTATCTTTGTCCAATAGAAAATCATATTTCACAATGCTTAATTGCTCCAGTTGCTCAGCTAATTCCTCGAAATGGCTGAGTTTTTCCGGGATATTATCTATTCCTGTTTTTAAAGCTGTTTCTAATTTTACCAGCCATTCGTGCTCATAATCATGGCTAGTTTCTTTTTTGTATTGATCAATCTGTTGACTCATCTCAGCATTTATTTCCTGAAGAGAGAGAAGAGAATGATTAAAATCTAAGTCTGATAAACTGGTAAATGAATCCGGAATTGGCAATAAGTTCATCCAGGGAATTTGTCTATATAAATCTTCCCGCGTGTTTTCAATTTGATTTTTTAATTTAATCATCCATTTACCATGTTCTGTATTTTCATCATACTCGGTTATTTGGACGCTGAGAGCTGTCAGATCATCAAAATTTCTTTTTATTACTGACAAAGTATTATTTTTTTCACGTATAGCACCAACCAGCAAATTGTCTATATTTTCTATGGTTTCATCGCTTTCACCCTTCAACAAATCCTGTATAATCCAAATTGCTGAATGAATGCCATTATAGCTTTCTGAATTGAAAATGGGATTGGATTTAAACGCTAAAATACCCTGTCGCAAAATAAGAAGATGCCCCACCAGATTTCCACTATCAACTGTAGAGACATATGCCGGAGTCAGAATTGATAAGGATCGGGTATCATACCAATTGTAAAAATGTCCCTTATAGCGGTCCATTTTATGTAATGTGTTAAGTGTGTTACCACATCTCCAAAGCACTTCGTCCATGACAATATATCCAAAATCATAGGCTGTAAGGTTCGCCAGCAAAGAGAGTCCAATATTGGTTGGCGAAGTTCGGTGAGCGATTACAGGATTAGGATGTAGTTGAAAATTGTCTGGGGGAAGCCAGTTTTCTACTTCATTCACAAATTGTTCAAAAAAGCCCCATGTTTTTCTGGCCGTTTTAAGAAGAAAAACCTTTTGTGTCCGGTTCAAGTCTGGCACTTCCTCTTTTTCCGTCTGACTTAATCTCCATGCAATAGAAGGTGAAAGAAACCACAAAATCAGAATAGGAATGGAAACAAAAAAGGCGGGTGCATTCGAGTATAGAAATAATACTAGGCAAAGAAATGCCAATACTGGGCCTATCCACATTTTTCGGCAAATGAACCAGATACTGTTTTTTGATTTACGAGAAGCGGTGGCAGATGGAGTCCATTCCAACAGTTTTTTACCGCTTACGAGCATTCTCCAGTTGGTTCGGATGATAGCATCTGTAAACTTGTAAGTTTCATAGGGTAATACGGCTATTCCAAACATAAAGCGCAATAATACCTCTGAGACAGAACTACCTACTTCGGAAATATGGGCTTTAAAGTCTAAGTCTTCTGGACGGCGCAATAACTGAAGAAAGGCCTCCGCCAGGACAGGTAACAATATAATATTGGTAACGGCAAGTGTCCAAAACCAGGGTTTGGGAAATATGGACCAGCCTAGAACTAAAATTAATAAAAGAGAAATGGGCAATAAACTTCTGCGCAGATTGTCTGCTATTTTCCAGCGAGATATAAGAGAAAGGTTGTTTCGAACAATCTTCCCATTATTATTTTTTACAAATGGCAATATCCACGCAGCTATTTGCCAATCTCCCCTGATCCAGCGATGATGGCGCTTTATATCCGCTTCATAATTGGAAGGATTGTTTTCATATAATACAACATCGCTTAATAATCCGGAGCGGGTACAGCATCCTTCTAATAGGTCATGGCTAAGGATACGGTTTTCGGGAAATCGTTTGCCTACAACTTTTTCAAATATGGCCACATCGTAAATTCCCTTCCCTATAAAAGAGCCTTCTTCAAAGATATCCTGATAAACATCAGAAGATACCCTGGTATAGGGATCTATACCTTTCATGTCACCCTGCAGGCGCAAATAAAGGGAGATTTTATTTTTAGGAAAATCTGAGGCTATTCTTGGTTGCAGAATTCCATACCCGTCTACCACCCGTTGTTTTCTTTCGTCATAAACAGCGATGTTTAAGGGATGCGCCATTGTAGCTATTAATTTCCAAGCTGCCTCCCTTGGAAGCTGAGTGTCTGAATCCAGCGCGATTACATATTTTATATTTTTCAGACCTCCAAAATCTCCAACCGTTCGGCTAAAATCATTTCTATCGCCTCCTCTTAAGAGTGCATTTAAGGCAGAAAGCTTACCCCTTTTTCGCTCATATCCCATCCACGTATCTTCTTTTGGATTCCATTTTCTCGGACGATGGAACAGATAAAAAATATCCGGTTGCCCAGTTTGGTTGTATTTCTCGTTCAATTGTTGGATTTTTTCACTCACCAGGCTGAGCAACGAAGAGTCATCTGCTACTGTCTCAGAGTCTGCATCCATAAAATCTGTAAGAAGACTGAAGTGTAAATTTTTATCCCGGTTTGCTAAAAAGCGAATTTCGAGAGCTTCTACATCCTCTTCAATTTCATTTTTGCCCGAAAGCATTGTGGGAATGGTTACTAGGGTACGGAATTCAACAGGTATGCCTTTTGAAAAATCGAGTCTGGGTAAAAATTTGGGTTTTACCCATATAGTTGCCAGCCAGTTGGTAAAGGTAATAGCCAAATGCGCCCCCCCTGCTAAACATAACAGAGCCACCAATATCAGAAATTGTGTGCTAAAGTTTCCATAGCTCCACGCTACAAAGAGCATCCCGAGAGCGAAGGCCCATGTAAGAATGGATATTGAAAAAAGGTAAATGAAGGTTGGCCTTTTCTCCATGAAACTGGTTAGGCTTTGTTTAATAGTAAAGCGCATCTGCACAGCTTCTTTCAATTGGTCAAAGCCTTTCCCTATCAAGTAATAACCTACGTGTTTTTCTCTTTTATATTGTTCGTCCGCTATATCTGGTCTTTTTGTTAATTCAATAGTTTTCTCTGCAATTTCTGTTTCAGAGAGGGGGCTTCGAATTGCAATGGCTTCAATCACATGTCTGTATCTATCCCGAGTAGAAAAATCCAATTCGGAATACGTACCTGTGATGTCTTTCCGTAATATTTGCTCGACTATACTTGAGGCTTCGACAAATTTGCGCCAGTCAGTTGAACCGATGAATCGCAATGTGCCAATGCTATTTTTAACGGATACCTGATCAGCAGCCTGCTTTTGGTTTTCGTGCCAAACCAAGTCAGTTCCAGCTATTCCCTCTTTGGATAATTGTAGCTCAAGCCAGTTTAGAGGTAAAGCAAATGAGGGGCCTTTCCCCTGTAGTTTTCGTGTGAATCCTGCGACAAAAGGACTATTTAAAACTGGTTTGGACCTTGCCATATCTGCGATGGTCAACACCAGGTCAGCATGATCTTTCTTGACTGTTTCGATCATTTGCTCACTCCAATAATCTGCCAGGTTGTTGTCAATCATGTCAAGAGCTGTTTTTTCAGCAATCCTTCTTAGATTCTCTATAACTGCAAGTTTCATCATGATGGGGATAGCCCATAATTCTCCCAGAGTCAGAATTTTTTCTGATTGATAAGCCGAAATAAAACCTTTTAAACCATTTGAATCAACGTGGCCATCACTGTGTGCAATTATTTCGAGAACGATATCGTAAACTCTGGGCATACCGTTAGAGTTTCCATTTGCCAGATAAGGCAGGCCTTCGCTATATTTTTTAGGCAGGTGCTTTTTAGCAATAACAATTTGTTCTTCAATTAAATAGAAATTGTCCAAGAGCCATTCTGCTGCAGGTGTTATTGACTGGCCGGATTGAATGCTTTCAACCAGCAGATTGCGTACCTCCACCAGAGTTTTTTCATTATCATCCAATCTTTTTAAAAGCTTATCATCCCGATTGCCTTCTAGTAATTTATGAGACCGTGCCACTATACCGGCATGGACTTTCATTTGATTGAAATTGTATAATTCTGATCGTATAGGATCCACGGCAGTCGAATTTAAAAAGGGATCACCCTTTTGAAAATATTCCCGCATACGGGATAGCATTTCGAAAACTGTTGTGGTTTTAACCTTCATATTCAAAGTGGAATGTTAAGCAAGAGCAAAATCAAATGATAGTCATTACAATTTCAATTTTCTAATCGTCTTTAAACTGGAGTGGGAAATATTTAGAATATTATTTGGTTTCACTGATGGTTTTTCGATTTCACTAAAAGCTAAACTGGATTTAAGGTCACCGTATTTTACTATTTGTAAGGCTTTCATATTAGTTGAATTTTAATATAATATTAGATTACACATGCTGTTTATTTTGGTTCTCTGACAATTTTTGCGTGCGGCTTATAGTTCGGTTTTTAAACAAGTCTAAATTATACTGATTTTCAGTTATTTATAAGAATTCGCCATTTTAAATTAACCTAAAAAGCTTCAAAAGCTTTAGATCTATTTAACTATTCTGTACTCACTTCTTTGCTTACTCCATTTATGTCCAATTCCATTTGGGA
>JBBKWA010000058.1:0-9129 GCA_037968695.1 Saprospiraceae bacterium | reverse complement strand
TCCCTTCACCGTTCACCGTTCACCCTTAACCCGTTACCCTATGCTCTTCGCTCTTCGCTCTATGCCCTTAGCTCTATGCTCTCCGCCTTTATTTTCCTACTTTTAAACTATCCGATTTTAAAGGAAGGCAAAACCACCTATGAAGAAATTCGCTTTTCCATTCTGCTTCCTGATCCTGCTCTGCGTTTCATCAATAGCCGGCGCCCAAGCAAATCTCGATTCTCTGTATTCTATCTGGCAGGATACTAACACACCTGATTCCTCCAGGGTGGATGCTTTTAAAACGTATATCTGGGAGGGGTTTCTCTATTCAAAACCTGATAGTGCCTTTTCGCTTGCTGAACAAATGGTTTCCTTTTCTAAAGAAGCCGGTTATCCAAAAGGTGAAGCCATAGGCCTACGAGTCCAGGGAATTATCAGCCGCATCAAAGGCGAATATGAAAGCGCTATAGAATATTACCAGCTTAGTCTGGATGTTGCTGAGCAACACGGTGAACGAAAAGAAGCTTCTCTCGCCATCAATAATATTGGCAATGTCTATTATCACCAGGACAATCTCCCCGCAGCACTTAAATATTTTCGACGTAGCCTGAAGATTAATGAAGAATTAGGATCGAAACCGGAAATTGCGTTGGCCACCAACAACATAGGATCTATTCTTTTTGATCAGGGGAATATGCCCGCAGCGCTAGATTATTTCCAACGCAGTTTAAAAATCCGGGAAGAACTAAACGACCCTCAGGGAATGGCAGCATCCCTCTCCACGATTGGCTCAGCATACTCATTACAAGGCGAAAACGAGATAGCACTCGGGTATTTACAGCGGAGTCTGCAGATACACACGGAAGCAAACGACCAATCCGGCATATCAGGCGATTTGATTAGTCTGGGTAATCTATACTATCGGCAACAGGATTTCCCTAAAGCACAGGTTTACTATGAGCAAAGTCTGGTGATCGCAGAAGCATTAGGCGCCCGCATAGAGATTGCCAATATTCTTAATAATATAGGTAGTTGCTTTTTTAGCCAAAACAATTTCCCCACAGCACTGGAGTATTACCAACGCGCACTGCAGATAAGAATAGAATTGGATGTGGATGGAGGAATTGCCTCCTCATTAGTCAATATTGGTGATCTCAATCGGAAAATGGGGCAGTATAACCTGGCGATAAAAAACTGCAAAAAAGGATTAGCACTAGACGAAAAAATAGGAAATTTAGCTCAACAAAAAGAAGCATGCACATGCCTATATGAAACCTACAAAGTCATGGGCAAGGGCAATGAGGCATTGTTCTACCTCGAGACGATAAATACAATCAATGACAGCCTGAATGCCGAAGCCACGAACAAAAAATTACAACAAATCGAGTTTGCCAAAGAATTGATGCAGGACAGTATCAATACTGCCGAGGATAAACGAGTAGTGGAAAAAGCGCATCAGGAGACCCTGAGAAAGGAAGGCCGGACGAGGAATGTTCTAGCCGTTTCAGGGTTAATTCTTCTGCTCGTTGCCGGTGGTTTTTATAGCCGTTGGCGTTATGTTAAACGTTCACGCGCTGTGCTACAGGTGGAGAAAGATCGTTCAGAGAATCTGTTGCTGAATATTCTCCCGGAAGAAATTGCTGAAGAACTAAAACTACACGGACGATCAGAAGCACGTGAATTTAATAAAGTGAGTATCCTGTTTACAGATTTCAAAGGCTTTACCGAGGCTTCGGCTAAACTCAGTGCCTCCGAACTAGTCAGTGAAATCAATCATTGCTTTGAAGCCTTTGATGGTATCATGGAAAAGTACCACATTGAAAAGATTAAGACCATCGGTGATGCCTATATGGCTGCAGGAGGTCTGCCCGTTCCCTCCGATAATGCTGTGAAAAACACAGTATGTGCAGCACTAGAAATGCAGGCATTTATCCAAAATCGAAAAGCTGAAAACGACAAATTGCAAAAGAGGGCTTTTGAAATGCGCGTAGGTATCCACACTGGTCCGGTAGTCGCCGGCATTGTGGGGCTAAAGAAATTTCAATATGACATTTGGGGCGATACCGTCAACACCGCCAGCCGCATGGAAAGTCATGGAGAAGTCGGCGAAGTAAACATCAGCCAGGTGACGTATGACATCATCAAGGATGATCCTCAGTTTTCATTTACATCCCGGGGAAAAATTGCAGCCAAAGGCAAGGGGGAGGTTGAGATGTGGTTTGTCTCTATTATTAGCGATTAGTGATTTAGTGATGAGTGATTTGTTTAATTGGGGAAATTTTCAAGAGAATTGTTTAAATGGGGAACTGGTTAAATGTTTATTTGTAATACTACCAACTATCTAATCTGATATCTGGTGT
This sequence comes from Saprospiraceae bacterium, assembly GCA_037968695.1. Taxonomy (GTDB): domain Bacteria; phylum Bacteroidota; class Bacteroidia; order Chitinophagales; family Saprospiraceae; genus Opimibacter. The sequence goes on along the minus strand of JBBKWA010000058.1, from coordinate 6,787 downwards.
CTCTCAATCTGGCATCTATTTATTATAAATGGGGAAATGGTTAAGTGTTTAGTTAGTGAATTTATTTTCGTAATTCTTAGAGTCCTGTAAGGAAGATATTGTTCTTCGATGGATACATTCAATTCGTAATACCAAAAGTCCTGTAAGGACGAAATTCAAAAGCGATGGATGCAATCCATCGTATAAATAAACACCGATCCACTAGTCCCGAAGGGACGACATTTTTCTTCGATGGATGCAATCCAGCGGTGAGATCTATTGAATTAAACATTTAAACAGTTCACCATTTAAACAACTAAACACGCTGAACAATGTAACCGAAAGCGCCAAAACTAAACCTTCTAAACCCAATGACTGTGATCATTCAACCCTAGATTTATTCCACAAATTTCTCGGTTTTATGCATATTTTAACAGTAAATAAGGACAAATGTCGTACATTTATAGTCAAATGTCCTAAACCATGATCAAGTCACAGCCCATACACATAGATACCGTAGCAGAAGCATTCACAGCTTATCTGTCGAGCCAGTCGAAGAGTCGCCCCCGCAAAGCGACACCAAAGGGTATGTCTTTTGATCAGTTTTTTTCCGATAGGATGTTGATCGTGCGCACGATACGCGAAGGGATCCCAAACACCCTGTTCATGTCCATTAAGGCATTAGCACCTTTTACAGAGCAGGACTGGTCAGACTTTTTGGATATTTCGCTCAAGTCATTACAGCGCTACAAAAAGGACAAAGCCCACGTCTTCAAGTCCATCCATTCCGAGAAGATCATCGAGCTGGCAGAGGTGACCGCCACAGGCCAAAATGTATTCGACTCCAATCACCAGTTTTCCACATGGCTCAATACACCATCCCATGCACTCGGAGGCATGATGCCCGTCGAGCTCCTCAAAGATTCCTACGGCAAAGAGATGGTCCTCAATGAGCTCCACAGGATAGACCAGGGCATCTTCGTCTGATGAGAGTCTTTCGTCTTACGCGAAGTAAGTACAAGATCGAACTCAGTGGTAAAGGTGCCGCCAAGTCCGGCAATCGATGGAATTCAAAAGGCACTGAAATCATCTATTGTGCGGATAGCCGCGCGCTCGCTATGGCAGAAGTAGCAGTGCACCTATCCTTAGCCACCTTACCTAATGATTTTGTGATGTTGGAAATAGATATTCCGTCCGACGTTTCTAAATCCTCTCTTTCTGTTTCTAAACTCCCAGTTGATTGGAACCAATTCCCTCACAACATCCAAACCCAGCAATTTGGAGATGACTTTATTGCGAAAAATAAAACTTGTATCCTAAAAGTACCCTCAGCAGTAGTCCCCGGAGATTTTAATTACCTGATCAATCCGGCACATAAAGATTTCCTTAAAATCAAGATTGTTGGAAAGGATAAGTTTCCGTTTGACAAGAGATTAGTGAATTAGTGATGAGTGGTTATTTCATTTTGTGATTTTGTGATGCCATGATAGATTATTTGTTTAAATGCTATTTAAAGCAACTCTATTGTGCCTTCACGTTCCGTTTTAAAATATTCATTTTTTACATTTATTACATAGTTTACTCTTCCTTCCCGCTGATAGGGAAATTGAGCCCAGTCGTTCGATGATGCGCCAGCGAAGAAGAATGACTTGTCTGTCTCATATTGCCTTTCAGTGATTATGGCATAGAGGATCACTATTAGTTGCGGTTGGATTTATCCTACCGCACTAGGCAGATCATGTCACTTCATCCTGCTGCATGACCATGAATACAACAAGAGAAAATATCGCCCCTTCAGGGCTTGATAATGGTGGTATTTTATACATAGGGCTTCACCCTATGCTATTTTATATCATCCCTTCGGGATTTATTGTTTATTTCCTTATCCTCCGCTCTTCCTTTATTCGAGCTCCGTCGCTGAGGCTATGGCGCAAGAGACCTCAATCTTGCGAAGTCGGATAAAAAAGTCTCCGCAGATAACGGGAATAAAAGTTACTCCCTATAGGCACCGTACTTGGTGGTACTAAACACGCTAAACACCTAGCCATTAGTTTTAGCAGTAACTTTAGCAAATGAGATTCTATTCCTACCAATTTCGATAATTCGTGAACAACACCAGTTCGGATTTAGTTTCTTAAGGAACAACTTTAAACTATAAACAAATGAACACCATCAACACCTACCACATACACGGTATGACCTGCAATGGCTGCCGCAACCACGTCGAAGAAACCCTGGCCAAAGTGGACGGCGTCATCAAAGTCTATGTAGACCTGGACAAGGCCGAAGCCGTCATCGAAACAGATACCCATATCCCTATTGAACGATTACAACAAGCCCTGAAGGATGATGGTGGCAAATACAGTCTCCATGCGGCACCACATCATGCTGCACATGACCACGCACCACCAAAGACTGAGACCCCAAAAGGAAAAGGGACAGGCGTATTCTATTGCCCTATGCATTGCGAAGGGGAGAAGACATACCCGAAGCCCGGTGACTGCCCCGTCTGCGGCATGGCCCTCGTGGAAGAAAGAAGCATCGCAACTTCGGACACCCAGTTTACCTGCCCCATGCATCCTGAGATTATTACGGACGAACCGGGTTCCTGTCCAATATGCGGCATGGACTTAGTCCCTTTGGAAGTAGATATTTCAGAGGAAGAGAAGACCTATCAGAAGTTGTTAAAGAAGTTTTGGATCGCTGTTGCCTTTACGGTGCCGATATTTTTGATCGCGATGTCTGAGATGGTACACAACAATCCCTTGTATAACATCGTCGATCAGATTTATTGGAATTGGATTCAGTTAGTCCTTTCTATTCCTGTTGTGTTCTATGCCACCTGGATGTTTTTCAAACGCGCCTGGACTTCTATCAGAACACTCAATCTCAATATGTTTACGTTGATCGGAATAGGATCAGGGATCGCATGGTTGTTTAGTGTATTTGCTTTACTGTTTCCCGATGTCTTTCCTGCTGATTTCAAATCTGCCGATGGAAATGTGTTTGTTTATTTTGAAGCCACTACGGTGATTCTGACACTGGTGCTATTAGGACAACTGCTGGAGGCCAAAGCGCATAGTCAGACGAGTGGGGCCATTAAGAGTTTGCTTAAACTGGTGCCATCGACAGCCACTTTAGTTGCAAATGGCGAAGATAAAGTCATTTCTATTTCTATGATTGAAAAGGGACATCTGCTGCGCGTAAAACCGGGAGACAAGATACCGGTCGATGGTCGTATCACAGAAGGCCACAGCACAATAGATGAGTCTATGATCTCCGGCGAACCGATTCCCGTCGATAAAAATATTGATGACCCAGTTCGCGCAGGGACGATCAATGGCAATATGTCCTTTGTGATGGAGGCTGAAAAAGTAGGCGCTGAAACACTGCTTTCTCAAATTATCCAAATGGTCAATACTGCCAGCCGTTCTAAAGCACCGATTCAGAAATTGGCGGATCGTATCTCAAAATATTTTGTACCGATCGTCTTACTTGTCTCTGTAATAACTTTTATTATTTGGGCTGTATTTGGTCCTGAGCCTGTTTTCGTTTTTGCTTTCGTCAATGCGATTGCCGTTTTGATTATTGCCTGTCCATGCGCCTTAGGATTAGCTACTCCGATGTCAGTCATGGTGGGCGTCGGTAGAGGCGCTACTTCCGGTGTCTTAATCAAAAATGCCGAAGCGCTGGAAAAGATGAATAAGGTCGACACCCTGATCGTCGATAAGACCGGGACGATTACAGAGGGCAAACCATCTGTTGAAAAAGTGATCTCGATAACCGATATTGACAATACCTTGGTAGTGCAATATATCGCTTCATTAAATCAGTACAGCGAACATCCTTTAGCGCAGGCGATTGTTGATTATGGAAAATCAAAAGAGGTGAAACTTTTGAAGGTTAATGATTTTGAAGCTGTGACCGGCAAAGGGGTGATTGGTGCTATCGACGGGAAGCAGATGGCAATTGGCAACTCTAAACTATTAGAGCAACTGTCCATAACCATTTCAAAAGAACTAAGCGAAAAGGTACTTGTTGAACAGGCACAGGGCAAAACCGTTTCCTATATCGCCATTGAAAAAGAGGCGATAGGCTATGTCACTATCTTCGATGCGATTAAGTCAACAAGTCAAAAAGCTATTCTGGAATTGCAAAACAATGGCGTAGAGGTGATCATGTTGACCGGTGATAATAAGCACACTGCCAAAGCTGTCGCAGACCAACTCAACCTTAAACATTATAAGGCAGAATGTCTTCCGGAGGATAAACTCAAGGAGATTAAAAAGCTTCAAGAACAAGGTAAGGTCGTTGCCATGGCTGGTGATGGGATCAATGATGCACCGGCATTAGCACAATCTGATGTGGGCATTGCGATGGGTACAGGGACAGATGTCGCGATCGAAAGTGCATCGATCACTTTGGTCAAAGGTGATTTACAAGGTATCGTCAAAGCCAAAAAACTAAGCCATGGGGTAGTGACCAATATCAAGCAAAATCTGTTTTTTGCATTTGTGTACAACATCCTTGGTGTTCCCATTGCCGCCGGTGTATTGTATCCGTTCTTTGGTTTATTACTGTCTCCAATGATTGCAGCTGCGGCGATGAGTTTTAGTTCGGTTAGTGTCATTGCCAATGCTTTGCGGTTGAGAAAACTGAAGATCTGATCCTGTGATCATCCTGTCTGGGTAGTTTTTTTTCAAAGAAAATATCAAAACATTTGCGCAAGTGGCAACTTGCGCATATATTTGCAAGCAATTACTTGCGCATATATACCAATGACCATGAAAAGAGATGTTTTTAATGCCCTGGCGGACCCCACAAGAAGAGACATCCTGATGTCCCTGACAAAGGAACCACGCAATGTCAATGCCTTATCCGACCAGTTTGCCATCACCAGACAAGCTGTTTCCCTGCACGTCAAATACCTCCATGAGTGCGGCGTCATCTCTATCAAAAAAGAAGGAAGACAACGGTTCTGTTCTTTGGAGGTAAAAAAACTTTCTGAAGTAGCTGATTGGTTAGCACCATTCAAAAAGATGTGGGAAAGCCGTTTTGACCAACTCGATAGTTTGTTATTGAAAATGAAAAAAGAAAAGAAATAGCCATGGATGATATCAGTAAAAGATCATTAAGCATCTCCAGAACTTTTGATGCGTCTATTGAAATGGTGTGGCAGTTACTCACGACACCAGAATACATCAAAGAATGGTGGGGCCCAAATGGATTCACCAATACTATAGAGGTTATGGATGTAACCATCGGAGGGCGTTGGGAATTTCTCATGCATGGGCCTGATGGCACCGATTTTGAAAATGCATATATCTATAGAGAAATCATCCCACTAAAAAGGATCACCATAGATCATATCAAAGAACCTAAGTTTAGCATCACGATCAACCTGTCCAATGAAGGTGAAAAAACACGCATCGAATGGATAAATATTTTTGAAACTATTCCTAGTTTACAGGAAGCCATCAGGGCCTTTAATGTAGATCAAGGCCTCGTACAAAATATTGAAAGATTTAAACACTACTCAAATAATTTTAAAATCATGAAACAAACCAATTTCGCCGTAGACAAAAACAAACTATCTGTTACCAGAGAATTTGATGCCGCACCTTCTCTGGTCTGGAGAGCCTGGACAGAAGCCGAACTCCTTGATCAATGGTGGGCACCAAAGCCATGGCAATCCAAAACAAAACATATGGACTTTAAGGAAGGTGGTAGTCGATTGTATGCAATGGTGGGTCCGGAGGGCGAGGAGCACTGGGGATATGCAGACTACAACGGGATAGTAGTGGACAAACAATTTTCCGGAACCGATTCATTTTGTGATCAGGACGGCGTCATCAATGCCTCTTTACCGGCCGCAACTTTTAAAGTTGAATTCGATGCTATAGCGGATCGCACCATGGTGACGATGGTGACGACCTATGCCTCTGAAAATGAGGTAAAGCAAATCATAGAGATGGGTATGAAAGAAGGATTGAGTATGGCTTTTGAAAATCTTGATACCGTATTGGCAAATATGTAAGCGATAAATTGTTCTTGCAAAGAGGTAAAGAAAAGCCGTGAAAAGGCGGACAAAGTATCATCGAGGTCCAGCTCCTGGCAAACGAAAATATATCGCCTCTTATGCTCTTAAGTTTCTACCCAATTCAAATCCATGATTCATTCTGCTGAGCGGTAAGCCAGAGTCGTTCAATGAAGCGCCAGCAAAGCAGAATGACTTTTCTGTCTCGATTGGCCTTTTAAAGATCATATCCTATATGGTTATTATTAATTGCGGTGGGATTTTCCCGCTAAGCGGGACGCCGAAAAAAGGGAAATATGTTGAACCAAAAAAGGCTTTCCGCCTTTCTGCCCTTCCGTCCTTCTGCCTATACTACAACCGATACACATAGTACTCCTCATTCCCCGCTATTACCTCCAATCCCACTATCTCTGAATTGGTAGAAACAATGTGCGTAATGCCCAGACCCTTCCAGTAATCAATACTGAGCTGGGATGGATCTGAAAGCAACTCCTCACTAAAAGCATGGATATCAAAACCGGCATGCTGCTCTTTTATACTATACGCATAAATATTTCCGATACGATCATACCACTCATTCAGGAATTCTTCCTGATGAAACAACGCTTTGTAATCAACATAAAGATTGCGCTTGGCATACCATCGGAAAGCGGTAAATTCTATCGGTACGATAAATACTGCTTCAACATCCGTTACATGTTGTGCTTGCTCACTGATATCCACTTCAGCACTTGTCATATGGATGCCGGGCAACATATACTCAGGCGGAGA
>JBBKWA010000057.1:0-3851 GCA_037968695.1 Saprospiraceae bacterium | reverse complement strand
CCGTGTGGGGGATCACGCTCTCACGCCCCCTACTGATCATCGCCTTGGTAGGCCGTTACCCTACCAACTAGCTAATCAGACGCACACCCATCTTTGACCGCCTGAACTTTCATTCCAATTCTTTATTAATCAGAATAATATGCGGTATTAATCCCAGTTTCCCAGGGCTATCCCCCTGTCAAAGGTAGGTCGTGTACGCGTTACTCACCCGTCCGCCGCTCTCATCAATCATCCGAAGACAACTGAATCCCGCTCGACTTGCATGTATTAAGCCTCCAGCTAGCGTTCATCCTGAGCCAGGATCAAACTCTCCATAGTTCGTTTTTTTTCCACCTGATATAAATACCAGACAGATAGTAACGTGATCCTCGCTCCTTCTGTATTCCTATCTTTATTACTTGATATAAACATTGCATTCCACCCCGTCTGACCGAAATCATCCAAAGCTTCATGCACGCTTCGCTTTATGTACACCATAAACCATACGGTTTATGGCAAACCATAGTCCCGAAAGACTATGATATGTATCTTACCAAAACATATCATCTCGATCCTCCTCAGATCTAGATTATATGTCCTGCCAACCTGTCAATGAACTTCTTTTTTTGTTCCCGTTTTCTCGCTTTTCTTTCAAACGCCTATTCCAACGGGACGGCAAAGATAAGACGCGTTTACATATCTCACAACTGTAGTTAGTTTTTATCTTAAATTATTTCCATACTACTGTACATCAACACCTCTAATTAGCTGACTATCCATGAATTAAGCACTAAAAAATAATTCAACTATAATATGGCCTCAGCCCTTCTAAATAGCCGATTCATCCACCTTCCAAAATCCTCCGCTCAGACATGCTATTTGGCAGAAACCACCCCCTGCCAAAGAGAATTTGGCAAATTCCCGGCTTATAAGTGATTTATACTCCCCTGGACACGGTCAAAAGTGGATTGCCTTATGCTGAGAGAACCCCTTTAATCCTTGGCTAATGAACACATAAACAGTATCTCCTGGACAAACGGAGTAAAAACCCGGGTACAAATCACAATTAGTTACCCCTCTTACTCACCCAAAAGTGTGAGAAAAAGGTCCTGCAACTAGTCTAATTTTGAAAAAAATTCCCGGCTATGAGAGTTCCATTATTACTATTGGGTCTGATCTTACTTTCTTATTCAGCAACCGCTCAAAAAGAAGTGATTGTAGGTCAGCCCACTGACACCACCTATCTCACCCTTAAGGGAAAAGACAATACAGATGCCATCCATATGGACAATGACAAACTGCGGATAAGACACCACTTTGACTTTCTGGTCACGGACAGGGACTTTTTACGCATTTTCCTAGATGCCGACAACAACCAGAATAATGCAATCTTCAGCCTTTATAAAGACACTACGGCAGGAGGAAGCCTGATCCCTACAGTCCAGTTCAGTCTCGATGGCTATGCCAGTTGGATTAATTCAGGCAATTTCGGCATTGGGGATATCGCGCCAATTGAAAAACTTACCGTGAATGGTGCCATTAAAATTGGGAACAGTAGTACCAATACCCCAGGTGTGATCAGATATAACAGCAATTCTTTTCAAGGCTATACTAATGGTGCCTGGCACTCACTTACCCAGGACGCAGATGCCAGCCCAACAAATGAATTACAAAACCTTCTATTGACAGGCAACAGTCTCAAAATCTTAGGTGGAAACACGGTAAATCTGCCTTTCCAGGAAATACGGGATGCTGATGGGGATACCTATATGACAGCAGAAATCAGCCCCGACGATGATAAAATTACTATAGGATTAGGAAGCCAGAATCGTCTGACCATAGCCAAAACCACCGGATCAGATCGCACCTATCTGGCCTTTCCAAATAACGGCAACAATATTTTAATAGGGGCTAGTAGTGCCAATATTGCGTCAACCGGAAACGACAATACTTATATAGGTGGTAGTACGGGCACATTCAATCAAAGTGGTAATGATAATGTTATGATTGGGAGAGGAACTGGTTTACAGGATACACAAGACAAAAATGTATATATTGGAAATGCAGTAGCCTATTTAAATACAGAGGACAATAATGTAGCCATTGGGCACGCTGCAGGAACTACAGCATCCCTTGAAAATTCGGTTGCTATTGGCTCTGAAGCTGCTAAAAATGCGACATCAATTGATGGTACTTTTATTGGCTGGGGCAGCGGAAACTTAATTGATGGTATGTCCAATACCTTTATTGGCCATCAGTCAGGATACGATTGGCTTTCAGGCTTTTACAATACTGCGATTGGAAAAAGTGCAGGAAACAGCATAAGTAGTGGATATTGGAACACCTATGTTGGAATTTATGCTGGGGAAGGCAATAATAATGGAGATTGGAACACTTTTATTGGGGCTAGCGCAAATTCTGCGTACGAAAACATATCCAATTCAACTGCATTAGGGCAAAACGCAACATGCACAGCATCGGATCAAGTTATGATTGGGTCAAATACCATTAATTCAATTGGCGGTCATGAACCATGGACCAATTTTTCCGATGGTCGATATAAATCCAATTTAAAATCAGAGGTACCTGGTCTTGCTTTTATCAATCTACTCAAACCAGTGACTTATCATTTAGAAGCACGCGCACTGAATCAGTCGCTCCACAAAACCCATGTAAGGGATACCAGCAAAAGACTCGAAGAACAATTGGCTAAGAAAGAGCAAATTGTATACTCCGGCTTTATCGCCCAGGAGGTGGAGGCAAGCGCCCAGACCATAGGCTATGATTTCAGTGGTGTAGACAAACCAAAAAACGAAAATGATTACTACGGTCTTCGATACGCAATGTTTACTGTGCCGCTGGTGAAAGCTGTGCAAGAACTTGCTGCACAAAATGATTCGCTAAGTGAAGAAATCGAAGCCTTGAAATCAAAAAATGCATCGTTGAAAAATCAAATGAATCTTCGATTGGCAGCACTGGAAAATAAATTGAATCTGCTCGAACAAGCAAATGCCACTGAAAAAAGGGAAGCTTCCATAACGAACTAAAATCTTCAACGATTGTGGATAAGGCGCCATAGTGCTTTCAGCCACATGGAAACTGGTAGTTTATTTTCATCTAAAAAAATGATATTTTACATTAGAATACACCTTTGAGTTCGATTTTCTATCCAAAATTGAAAGGCTATGCGTGATGTCATGTTGATTATTCATTTTATCGGATTGGCCATGGGAATTGGGACCAGCCTGGCGTTTATGTTTCTTGGAATCGCCAGTTCAAAAATGGACAAACCAGATGCCGTCAAGTTCACCTTGAATTCTTTTGCCTTAATGACGATGGGGCATATTGGGCTTACGCTCCTCGTGGTATCAGGCATATTCCTTTTAACGCCATATTGGAGCAATTTGAGTGAAATGCCTTTGCTTATAGCCAAACTTATCCTCGTTCTTATCCTTGGTGCTTTGATTGGGATGATTACTGCTAATGCTAAAAAGGCCAAATTAGGCGATGCCGAATCGCATCTTCAAAAGATAGCCCCACTCGGGAAAATGTCCTTATTGGTAGGCATTACCATTGTGATACTGGCAGTCCTTATTTTCCATTAACGGAGATAATCATTGGGTGATTTAAAATATCATAACGAAGTGGTCAAACGCGGATATTTATAAACATTAGCAGATTGGTTTCCAATCAATTAAATTATCCCAAGAAACAAACACATCAATAGGATAACGTGGAATATCAAACTTCTCATGGTAAGAGTTATTGATAAACCATCCTAAAGATCCAAACAGATTCGGTTTTGAAGTTGATTCCAATTTTATAATAAATCAGTTAAATAAGATAGCCGATCAATGGCTTCTGAAGAGGTC
>JBBKWA010000056.1:0-13469 GCA_037968695.1 Saprospiraceae bacterium | reverse complement strand
GATCAAAGAGAAACCGGCGCGAAAAACATTCGTCACATTTATTTAAAAAATAAATAATAAATACTTTTTTGATTTCATAACGATTCATTATTGTCAATATGGCTAAAGATCAAACTGCTTTGTGGAAACAAAAACTTGAAACCTACGACAAACTAGTAGACAGGTGCCCCCGATTTGAAAGGAAAGGTAAAAACTTGGTCTATACGTCTGCTAATGGGCATATGTTCTCTTTTCTAAATAAGGATGGTGATCTGGGCATGCGGTATTCAAAAGAAGTACAGGAGCAGTATTTCAAAAAGCTAAAGACAACTCTTTTTATGTCTCACGGCGCCGTTATGAAAGGCTATATTCTCATTCCTGAAGAAATGCTCAGCAATCTAAACGCTTTAGCAAGGCTATTGAACGAGAGCTATGACTATGTCATGTCATTAGATCCAAAATAAATTCTTTTGATTATTTATAAAGCATAAAAAAGGTGACCCGATTGTGGGTCACCTTTTTTATTCATCATCCCTTCCATACTGAAGAAACAAATAATATTAAGCTAAATCAAAACGACCGAGATTCATCACCTTATTCCAGGCCGCAACAAAATCTTTTACAAATTTCTCCTTTCCATCTGCACAACCATAAACCTCAGCAAGCGCACGAAGTTCTGAATTGGAACCAAATATTAGATCCACTCGTGTGCCTGCCCACTTCACTTTATTGGTCTTTCGATCAGCACCTTCAAAAATATTGTCAGCTTGTGATGTCGCTTTCCAGGTTGTTCCCAAATCAAGGAGGTTAACAAAGAAATCATTTGTCAAAGATCCTGCACGATTTGTAAACACACCGTGTTGCGACTGATCATAGTTTGTATTGATCACGCGCAATCCACCAACAAGCACGGTCATCTCCGGAGCTGTTAATGTCAACAACTGAGCACGGTCAACCAACATTTCCTCAGCTGATGCTGAATGCTTTGGTTTGTAGTAATTGCGGAATCCATCTGCTGCCGGCTGTAATGCCTGGAATGAATCAATATCTGTTTGTTCTGTGGAAGCATCTGTACGTCCCGGAGTAAAAGGAACCACGATAGCTTGACCGCCGTCTTTTGCTGCCTTTTCTACCCCTGCGCATCCTGCAAGAACGATGAGATCGGCCATTGAAACCTTCTTTCCTCCAGACTGAGCACTATTAAATTCACTTTGAACTCCTTCAAGTGCTTTAATCACTTTGCCGAGTTGGCTTGGATTATTGACTTCCCAGTCTTTTTGTGGCGCCAGGCGGATACGTCCACCGTTAGCCCCTCCGCGCTTATCTGATCCACGGAAGGTGGAGGCCGATGCCCATGCTGTGGACACCAATTCGGAAGTTGAAAGCCCTGAGCTTAATATTTTTGCCTTCAAGGATGAGACATCTTTATCATCAATCAGTGTGTGGTCAACTGCTGGAACAGGGTCTTGCCAGATTAATTCTTCTGATGGAACTTCGCTACCGAGATATAAGGCAATAGGACCCATATCGCGATGTGTTAGTTTATACCAGGCACGTGAAAAGGCCTCTGCAAATTCTACCGGATTTTCGTGGAATCTTTTTGAAATCGGGCCATAAATGGGATCCATGCGCAAAGCAAGATCTGTGGTTAGCATAGTCGGGGCATGACGCAGCGATGGATCATGTGCGTCCGGAACAGTATCTGCTCCTGCTTGATCTTTAGGTTTCCACTGATGCGCTCCTGCCGGACTCTTTTTCAACTCCCACTCGAATCCAAATAGATTTTCAAAGAAGTTGTTGCTCCATTGTGTAGGGGTTGTCGTCCATGCACCTTCCAGACCGCTTGTAATTGTATTGACGCCATTTCCGCTACCCATCGTGTTCTTCCAGCCCTGACCTTGTTCTTCAATAGAAGCTGCAGCCGGTTCTGGGCCAACATATTTATTAGGATCACCCGCACCATGTGTTTTTCCGAAAGAGTGTCCTCCGGCAATTAATGCTACAGTCTCTTCATCATTCATCGCCATACGACCGAAGGTCTCGCGAATATCAATGGCTGCAGCCATTGGGTCGGGGTTGCCACCAGGACCTTCGGGATTAACATAAATTAAACCCATTTGAACCGCACCCAGTGGATTTTCTAACTCATGGTCGCCTGTATATCTTTTGTCTCCCAGCCATTCGCCTTCAGAACCCCAGTAGATATCTTTCTCTGATTCCCATACATCCGCACGTCCTCCGGCAAAACCAAAAGTCTTAAAGCCCATAGATTCGAGGGCGCAATTCCCTGCCAGGATCATCAAATCTGCCCAGGAAACCTTTTTTCCATACTTCTGCTTGATCGGCCAAAGCAGAAGCCGAGCCTTGTCAAGATTAACATTATCCGGCCAACTATTTAACGGCGCAAATCGTTGCGATCCCGAACCTCCTCCACCTCTTCCGTCGGCAATACGATAGGTACCGGCACTATGCCACGCCATACGAATGAAAAATGGACCATAATGACCATAATCTGCCGGCCACCAATCCTGAGAATCCGTCATCAGATCAAACAAATCCTGCTTTACTGCCTTTAAATCGAGCTTCTTAAATTCTTCGGCATAGTTGAAATCGTCTCCCATTGGGTTTGACAATGCTGAGTGTTGCCGAAGAATATCCAAATTCAATTGATTTGGCCACCAGTCCCGGTTGGACGTACCGGTACCAGCGCTTTTCTTTACTGCGCCCCCTGTAAATGGGCATTTGCCTTCACTATTATGTTTGGATGGTGGTGTGTTTGAGTTTTTGTTGTCTGACATTTTCGTTTGATTGTTTGATTGTTTATAAACGTAATTATAGGCTAATCTTTGTTTGATTCTACTGGCGTAAAAAGTATTTTTCAATAGGAATTCGTGTAAAATTCAAAATACGAAAATCCATTTGGTTGTAATAGGAAAAAGGAAAAAACATCATTGATTTAGAATCCTTATAAAGTTGTATCATTTCTCCGCATCTAATAACTCGAAATTTCTTGAAAAGTTTGATTAAACAAGGAATTTTATTTCTTTTTCTGGTGTAGTGTAACAATTGTTGATTAAGGACATTAAGGAAGGTGTAAATTGATGAAAATGGTTTAATACAATCTATTTAAGGTGTAACTTGAGACTGACTGGAAAAGCGAGTACATTGCGTAGCATTACATAGCCATTAGAGGTGTATACACCTTTGTGACCCTCCTACAGCGTGGAATAAAAAGACCAATTGCAAAAACAGAAATAAGAAATGGCATTTATTGATTATTACAAAATTCTTGGTGTTGCCAACACGGCAACAGAAAAGGAAATTAAAAGTGCCTATCGGAAACTGGCGCGTAAGTATCATCCCGATTTAAATCCGGACAACAAAGAAGCTGAAAATAAATTCAAAGAAATCAATGAAGCCAATGAAGTCTTAAGCCATCCTGAAAATCGCAAGAAATACGACAAGTACGGAAAGGACTGGCAACATGGTGAGCAATTTGAACAAGCCAGACAACAGCAGACTCAATATCAATCCGCTCAACAAGGTTCCTCAGGACAGGGTTATGCCCGTGGAGATTTTTCAGAAAACGACTTTTCTGATTTTTTTGAATCTATGTTTGGTGGCGCACAAAACTCATCCCGCCAAAGAAGCAGCACAAAATTCAAAGGACAGGATTTCAATGCCGAATTACATCTGGCCCTGAAAGATGTGTATGAATCCCATAAACAAGTTTTAACGGTTAATAATCAAAAAATAAGGCTCACTATTCCGGCAGGTGTGGAAAACGGGCAGGTCATCAAGATAAAAGGGAAAGGAGGGGACGGTGTCAATGGAGGACCAAACGGGGACCTTTACATAAAATTCATTATCAATAATAACACGCCCTTTAAACGTGACAAAAACAACCTCTATGCGGATGTTCATCTGGACTTTTACACAGCTATACTAGGGGGAGAAGTTACAGTAGATACGTTTACCGGCAAGGCCAAACTTAAAATAAAATCAGAAACCGAAAATGGCACAAAAGTAAAATTGAAAGGAAAGGGATTTCCGGTGTACAAAAAGCCTGATCAATTTGGAGACTTGGTGATCACCTTTCAAATAAAAATGCCAACAAATCTCAGTGCAAAAGAAAAGGCGCTATTTACAGAATTACAAAAAATCAAAGCGAAATGAAATCAAGAAACTTAATTGCCAAAGAAACGCTTTGCTCGCATTACGATATTGAAGTTTCATTTATTGATGCACTAAATAATATCGGATTGATTCATATTGAAATAATTGAACAAACCCACTTTATTCCTCAGGAACAGATAAGCGATCTTGAAAAAATGATTCGTCTTCATCACGAACTCAATGTTAATTTGGAAGGCATCGATGTGGTTTTTAATCTTCTTGAAAAAGAAAGAATCTTGCGTAATGAATTGATTGCTTTAAAAAACAAATTGGCGCTTTATGATAGTCAATAGAGAAAGCCAGGTCAAATAATTGCTATCCTCCGTTTAGACTATTGTTCTACCGATATTTTAAATTTCCTTTGCTTTTATCCGCAACCTTTGACAATATTGAGTTGCAACATAGAACTTTTTGCTCTATAAATCATTTATAGGTAATCAAAAGATAATTGTCGCTAACACATAAAGGGAAATTTAAACAAACCATGACATATTTTAAAATTATAGGATTACTGACTGTTATATTATTTATAGCAAGTTGTAACCCAACGAATAAAGACGCCATGACCTCAAGTGATACGCCTAAAAAGGAACACAAACCATCACTGCAAGATTCCTTAAATGCCAGGAAGGCCGCATGGGAAGTAAAAGCCTCTGATGAAAAGAAAAAACTATATGCTGAAGGAATAGCGGATGTAGCCAATAGCGGCTTATTACAAAACGCTAAACAAGTTGGCAATCAGGCGCCTGAGTTCACATTACAGAATGCACTTGGGGAAAATGTATCCCTTGCCGATTATCTAAAAAAAGGACCCGTTGTATTAACATGGTATAGGGGTGGTTGGTGTCCATATTGCAATATTACCTTGCACAGACTACAGGAAGAACTTCCCAACTTTCAGGCCGCTGGTGCTAATCTGCTTGCCTTAACTCCAGAAGTTCCTGACAAATCACTTTCCACAAAAGAAAAACATGACTTGCAGTTTGAGGTCCTGAGTGATGTTGGTAATGCCGTGGCCCACGAATATGGTATTGTATTTAAACTCATCCCGGAACTTGCGGACAGCTATCAATCCGGTTTTGGCTTACATGAATATAATGGAGATGAAACCGATGAGCTCCCAATAGCTGCCACTTATATTATTGACCAACAAGGCGTGATTCAATATGCCTTTCTGGACCCGGATTATCGTAATAGGGCAGAACCGGCGGATATTATAAAGGCTTTGGAGGCTTTATGATGCTATTGATTTTTTTCGAAGGTGTTTAGAATGTATTGGGGCTTCTCTTAATTTATTCTTTTTTCACTTTGTCCATGGTCCGCTTACAGGGTAATCCTGGACCTCTGCCAGGAGGTGAATATGCAGGAGTATTTATTGGGGATGGGGAATGTCATGAAATCATCGGTATAACTATCTCTATTGATTCATTTCTCTAAATGCAATTCAGGGTGAAGCCCCATCACTAAAGCTTTAGCACTAGAAATCATATTAATAGAGAAAAAGATGTTTTCATTTCTGCGATTCTCTGCGTCTTCTGTGGGGCGAAGAATCACTTTATGTATTTCTCTTTCCGATCTAACAGAAGAGTTGCTCCGATCTCCCAGAAAAACACAATCGACATAATCTGAAGAGGAGAATCATTGCTGTTGAGATGTTGCTATCTTTACCTACCTGCCTGGTAAAATAGAAATTAATGAATTTCAAGATGTCAATATTCGCAAAAGAATAGCCATGAAATTAGCTTTTCCAAATCTTTGTTCTCCCGAGTCCTGGTTAATAATGTCTTGGTTTGTTGTGTGCTTATTGGTAATTCCTCATAATGGCATATCGCAACATAGTGTAGACAGGAAAGAAACTATCGGCGATTTTGATCAGGTAGCGCAATGGTATAACATCTATAGCCGTGATAAAACAGAACTTAGCTTTAATGATTTTATGGATAGTACATCGGCTTATGTTGGCAAGAGGATGCAGCTAAATGGTTATGAAGAAGCTATTCCGGTTTACAATAAATGTATCGACCTGGCCCAAAAATCGAATGACCAAAAAGTGGAGCTCAAATTTATCATCCTGCTAGGCAATTTTTACAAGATCAAAGGCGACTTCAACAAGAGTAATGAAGTTTTGCTGAGTGGTATAGATCTGGCAGGATTAGATGATGATAAGGTGCAGCAATTTTTGCTAATCGCGTCCAATTACTTCCAAATCGATTTGACAAAATCTGAATTCTATAATGAGGAGGCAGAAAAACGCATGGCTACGATCACTGACAGTACAACGATTATGCTGTATCATAATACCCTTGCCGAATATTATCGCCGAACGAATGATCTAACGAAGGCCATTCAAGAAGGTATCAAAGCGATGAAGTATATGGATCAATATCCTGTTCAAAAGGTGGGGTCGTTGATGACATTATCCAGCTATATGCTGAAATTGAAGAATATCGAACTCGCTGATGACTATCTCGATCAAGCTTCTGACCTCATAGATCCCAGCAAGGACAAACGAACAGCCGCATTTGTTTTGATGGCCAGAAGCAAGGTTGATTTCCAGAAAAAGGATTTTCGCTCAGCTATAGAAAACATTGAAAAGGCATATAGCTACTTCGAAACCACCAAATTCAAAAATCAACAAGCTAAATGCCTCTATTTTCTTGCCAGTTATTCGCGTGCAGATCATGACATGACAACGTATGAATTTACTATTGCCGAGCTTGAAAAAGTGACTGCCACACTTGCTAACAATGAATATAAGATTAGTGCTTTAATCACTTTGGCTGAAAATCAAATTTCCAAAGGGAATTTTGCAAAAGCAGAACAGCTTTTCAGTACAATCGATGAAAGTATTCTTCCAAAGGATTATTTATATAAAGATCATTTGTTAAAAATAAAGTCGAAAATAGCAGCAAACAACGGGCAGGAAAAATTAGCGATTCACACGTTGGAAATCTTGGTAGCCTATAAAGATTCGCTCGAATCGCTAAATACAAAGAACATATTGGCCTATCATGAAAGTAATTATGATCGAACCATTAAAGAAAGAGAAATCAGCGAGCTCAATACGCAGTCCATCGCAAAATCCAAAACCATTTGGATCACTTCATTGGTTTCTATTGCCCTTGCCGCCCTGCTTTTACTCGCCCTCTGGTTTTACAAAAAATTGAGAATTAAAAATAACAAAATATTTACCCAGTCTGAGCAATTAAAAGCTATTCTCCAGGAGAAAGATATCTTGTTAAGGGAAATCCACCATCGCGTAAAAAACAACCTGCAAGTTGTTTCCAGCCTTCTCAATCTTCAGTCCAACTATATTTTGGATGAGGTTGCTCTGGAAGCAATTAATGATGGCAAAAATCGCGTTTTGTCCATGGCACTCATCCATCAAAACCTCTATAGTGAAGATCACCTAACGTCGATTGAGACCAAGATTTATTTTGAAGATTTGTTGGATCAACTTTTTGATTCTTACAATATAGCGAATGACCGGATTACACTTGAAAAAGACATCGATTCCCTTTTTATCGATGTAGACACCATGATCCCATTAGGGTTGATCACCAATGAATTAATTTCAAATGCGCTCAAACACGCATTTGATGAGGAAGCATCCGGAATTATTAAGTTTTCATTCAAGAACATAAAAGACAAAATTGTCATTCAGATCAGTGACAATGGAAAAGGAATGGACTCCGCTCAATTTACTTCTTCTAAAAGTTTTGGCAATAAAATGATTATGGCTTTCGTGCAAAAATTAAAAGCCGAATTTTTTATACACAACGAAAATGGATCGCGGATCACCCTAAGCGTTCCAAACATAGGCATTGCAGAAAAACGGGCTTAATTGATCGAAAGATGGGTCAGTTGTAAATATTATAAGATCACCCTAAAGAGTGACTAAAGCCAGACGAAATTCAATCATTTTTATGCCTGATATCAGGCAATGATAAAGTCCCATTGTAGATAGAAGTGAGTCACTAATTCCTAAATGACAACAAAATTTAATGGCAAAGATTATTAAATTAGAAGAAAAAACCCAGAGCGAATACCCTATCCAGGCAGTTCAAAAGGAGAAAAAAGTCATGACGAGTTGGCTTGCTCAGATGAACGCGATTAGCACATTACTAGATGACCATTTCGAAAACGAACCATGTCCTCCAAAATACTCATAGTAGAAGATGAGCCAATGATCTCAGAAGATCTGGCAATGATTGTATCTGCGGCAGGTTACAGTGTCATAGGCCAGGCGTATGATGGGGCGACTGCGATGGACATGATTTATAATAGACACCCGGATATTATACTATTGGACATCTCCCTGGACCATCAAATGTCCGGTATCGATATCGCTGAACAAATCAATGAGAAATTCCAACTTCCTTTTATTTTTATTACTTCGTTTTCGGACAAGCTCACGCTGGAAAAGGCCAAAAATGTCTTGCCCCAGGGATACATCGTCAAGCCGTTTAGAAAAAGCGATATACTGACCACATTAGAGATCGTGGCATTCCGATCTCAAGAGCAAAACAAAAAGACGCCCTACCTTACTTATGATGAAGTAAATCTTAAGCTATCCGATCCTATTACCATAAAGGAGTACGAAATCCTTTTGGATGTTGTCGAAGGCTTGAGTAATGAGCAAATAAGTGAAAAACATTTTATTGCACTCAATACGGTAAAAACACACCTGAAGAGAACCTTTGTAAAAATGAATATCATAAGCCGAACGCAAGTGGCCTTGAAGCTGTTTCGAGGATAGTAAAATATCGAAGTCTTCTTCTCTCTCCTGAAACCAGGTGTCGTTTCTGAACTTCTTCGAATTTCGAAAAGGCAATCCCATAATGTTTTAGTTTTTACTGCCCCGATTTATTTAAATCCAATCATGCCTGAAAGGGATTAGATCTAATCCATGTTTTTCTTTTCGTCCAGGAGGAGCCCACTTATTCTTTCTATATCCTTCGAAATGTCACCCTAAAGAGGTACAAGTTGATCATTTACCATGTCTAGTTTTGTCTATAAACTAAATAGATCTCATATGAAAAAGTGGACCTTTCTCTTAGTCGTCACTATCTGGGCGACCGGTATGACCGCTCAAAACGTAGGTATCAATACACCCAATCCAACGGAAATGCTTCATTTGCGAACGGATAGCACCAAGTTGGCACTCCGATTGGATAGTAAAAAATCAGGGGAATCCGGCTTCAATTATGATGCGACTATAGGCACCCCTACTACTGTGCAAAATTTTGTTTTGGATACGCAATATATAGATTGGACAGATCTGGATTTCACAAAAATTGTAACTAGTGACAATAGCAGATTGAATAGTCCTCAACTCGAAATATATCCAGAGATCGCCAATCCTGTAAGAATACAATTTAGTGTAAACCCTTCTATTCCTTCTAATGCAACCATTACCAATATCACACTGAATGCGGAATGGAGGCGATTTGGGACTTTTGCAGGAGAGCTGCGCATTGGCTCCATTTATCTTAAGAAAGCATCGAATGGTCTTCTTTTATTATCCTTTGGTTTCGAAAAAATAACTTCCTCCACGGATCAATCAGTTGCTATCCCTTACCAACAAGTCCACAATCCTGTAACGCCGGATATGCTCAATTTGGGTGATGTATATATCTCATTGGTAAACCTCCACTCCGTCAGTCCAGGTCTCAGTCGATTGGAAATCGATAGACTTTGGTTGGAAGTGGAATATTCCGTACCCGCAGATGGCTCAGAAAACGAATATTGGACCGCAGGGGTGAAAGAAGGAACGTTCAAAATTTCGCATTCTCCAAATTTGAATTCAGGGTTATTCTTATCTATTGATGAAATTGGTACCACACAACTAAAAGAATTAAAAATTACCAAAAATGCAGGACCAGGCAAAGTGCTTACCTCCAATGACGAGGGCCGGGCTTCCTGGTCCAACCTTCCTTCAACCAACGTGAACAGTCTGAATGACCTAATAGACGCAAGTGCAAATTCCAAAAACATTTTTATCGGTCAATCTGCAGGCGATAGTACTACGACTGGTCAATATAACACAGGTGCTGGATTATTTGCATTGCAAGACAATACATCCGGAGCATCAAATACTGCCATTGGCTATTTGAGTTTGTCTTCTAATCTCACAGGAAGTAATAATACAGCAATTGGCACCACTGCCCTGGATCAAAATACTGTAGGCCAACACAACACAGCCATTGGCACCGCCTCACTCGGTGACAATATAGGAGGAATTCACAATACGGGAACAGGTTCTTATACCCTAGGAAATAATTCGTCAGGAAATTACAATACTGGACTGGGCTCTTATGCTTTGAGTGAAAATATAAACGGCCAATCCAATACCGCCACAGGATCTGATGCCCTGCTAGCCAATATATCCGGCAGTCAAAATTCAGCTTTCGGCCGAAATGCACTCAAGTTGAACGACAGCGGTAATTACAATACTGGAATCGGTTATGCTGCATTACTAAACAATACTTCTGGAAATAATAATTTGGCCATAGGGCGAGATGCCTTATTGAATAATGTTGCTAATTCCAGAAGCACGGCGATCGGTTATCGTTCTATGATTTATGCAAACAATAGCAATGTTGAGAATATGACATATAATACGGCCATAGGATATGAGGCACTCTTAGGACACTATTCTATAACAATTAATACAGGAATTCACAACACAGCAATTGGCGATCACGCCCTTTATCTAAATTCTTCGGGTTCCAATAATACTTCAGTTGGAAGTTCAAACTTAAGTACCAATACGATAGGTTATGATAATGTATCCATCGGTAATAAAGCATTGCAACTCAATACTGAAGGTTTTAGAAATACTGCAATAGGATCTGAATCTATGTACTCGAACACGACTGGATCCCGGAATACTGCCATTGGTAAATTGGCATTGTTCTTTAACAAAGGAAATATTGGAAGCACGGCCATTGGATTTGAAGCAATGTTCAACGCTGATAACAGAATAAACAATCCAATTACTACTTCAAATACTGCTGTGGGATACCAGGCCCTTTATGGCAGTGTCAATCCAGGTGTTAATACTGGCACAGCAAATACGGCCCTGGGTGCTGGGACCCTACGCAACAATTCCTATGGCAGTTTTAATACGGCGATAGGCACTAATGCCCTGCTCTCCAATGAAGAGAATTCCAGAAGTACGGCCGTAGGTTATTATGCGATGAAAAATGCTGGAAATACTAATACAGGCTACGATACTTACAACACCGCAATCGGGTATAGTGCGCTCGAAGGTAGTGGTACGGTCTCCGCCAATCTTGGAACATACAATACGGCGGTGGGCGATGTTGCCATGAATCAGAACACCTCGGGTTCCAGTAATACTGCTCTTGGAGCGGAATCCCTTTTCAACAATACGACTGGCCATGATAATACCTCAATCGGAAGAAGGGCAATGTATAATAATACCACGGGTACCAATAACACCATTATAGGAAATTTTGCGCTCTTTGAGAATACCAGCGGAGACTTTAATGTAGCCTTGGGTAACGATGCTCTACTTAATAATACAACAGGTAATTTTAATTTGGCGCTAGGAAGTAATGCACTCTTTGATAATACAACAGGAGGCGCCAACGTAGCAGTGGGCTCTTTCGCAATGGAAGAAAGCACCACTTCGGCAGAAAATACGGCCGTGGGCAAGGGTGCAATGCAATTCAACACAACTGGTTCTGAAAATACAGCCATTGGTTTTCTTACGGGGCCTACAAGTACGAGCAATGTGATCAATCAATGTACTTTTCTTGGTACCAAGTCCTCACTCAGTACAAGTCGTACCAATGTGACAATGGTGGGTTTTGGATTGAATGGTACATTTTGTACAGGGAACAATCAGCTACTTCTCGGAAATGCAGCCATAACGCAGATCAGAGCGCAAGTATCTTCCATTACAACTTATTCGGATGCCCGAATCAAGTTGAATATTGCAGACGACGTCAAAGGACTTGACTTCATCAATAGACTCAGACCAGTAACTTACAACCAGGACCCTATTTTGCTTCATCGTATTTTAGGAACACCGGACAGTCTGGTAAATCAAGTTGACCATAGCCAGATCCAATGCACAAAATTTATTGGCTTCTTAGCACAGGAAGTGGATGCCGCGGCCAAAGCAAGTGGTTTCGATTTTCCTGGGATCGATAAACCCGAACATGATAATGAAGTATACAGCCTAAGATATGTCGATTTTATTATGCCGATGACCAAAGCGATTCAAGAATTAAGTGAAGAAAATACAGCGCTTTCAGAAAAGTACAAATCACTGCTATTAAAAATGGAGGCCCTAGAAGCAAAAATGGAGCAAATGGTTTCCATTTCGTCAGGATCATCTTTCAACAATTAAATGATCGTTTTTTAGTCCGTTTACATTTACTCTATATGGCAACACCTCAGGTTTAGCAAATACTACACACGGATATTATGCACTTCATGACAACACTACAGGAAGTAGTAACACCGCCAATGGAATGAATCCACTTGAATCCAACACTTCAGGAAATAGCAACACTGCCAATGGACGTGACGCTCTCGGGAACAACACTTCAGGTCATTTTAACACCGCCAATGGGTTTAAGGCCCTTGGTTCAAACACCACAGGAAGCTGGAACTCTGCCAATGGAAATAATGTGCTTAATGACAATACAACAGGAATTCAAAACACCGCAACCGGATTCTCTTCTTTAGGTAGCAACACATCTGGAGATCAAAATACCGCTATAGGCTATTCCGCCTTTTCATAAGGAGCCAATTACTCAAATTCAACTGCTTTCGGATATGATGCAGAACCAAGTGCGAGTAATACTATGCGCTTAGGAAATGTACCCGTTAGTACTATTGGCGGTTATGCCAACTGGACAAACGTATCAGATAGACGGTTTAAAAACAATGTAAAAGAAAACATAGTGGGCTTAGATTTTATTCTGAAATTACGTCCTGTATCCTATAACCTCGATATGGATGCCATTGCCTCTCTTATAGGTACACCAGATTCATTGCGCTTGTCTGAAAGTGAAGCCTTAAAAGCTGCCGAGATACAAACGGGATTCGTTGCTCAAGAGGTAGAACAAGCGGCACAAGAAACCGGTTTCACATTTCATGGCGTGGATGCCCCGAAAAACGAAAACGACTACTACGGGTTGCGCTATGCTGAGTTTATCGTGCCGCTGGTAAAAGCTATGCAAGAACAACAACTAACCATTAATAAACAACAACAAGAAATTGAGGAACTGAAAATATTGGTCATTCAATTGCTGAACAGGGAATAGCATAGATCT
>JBBKWA010000055.1:0-6771 GCA_037968695.1 Saprospiraceae bacterium | reverse complement strand
GCTTTATCGCTCAAAATAGTAGCCATAATATACGGTTTCTGGCAGCAAAATGATATATTTTACAATAATGTATATCAAATTTCTAAATCTTATCTTTGTTCCTTCTTAGATAAGCTATCGCCTTGAAGTCAAAACCTGATAAAATATCCGTCAAACCGGGGAAAGAAACCCCTTTGATGAAGCAATACTACAAGATCAAGAGCCAACATCCGGAGGCTTTATTGCTCTTTAGGGTAGGTGATTTTTATGAAACCTTTGGTGAAGATGCCATCCAAACCGCCGATGCTCTTGGCATCGTACTCACACACCGAAATAATGGGGGCAGTAAGATAGAATTGGCAGGTTTTCCTTACCATTCCCTTGATATCTACCTCCCTAAACTGGTACAGGCCGGCTACCGTGTAGCGATCTGCGAACAATTGGAAAAACCTTCAAAAGAAAAGAAGATCGTTGATCGCGGAGTTACCGATATGGTGACACCCGGAATAGCTACGACTGATTCGCTTTTAGATCGCAGTCAAAACAATTATCTCGCCTCACTACACATCAGCGGACCGGATCGGTTGGGTATTGCATTCCTCGATATTTCCACCGGAGAATTTCTTGTGAGTGAAGGGGAACAACGCGAAATCGAAAAACTGCTCCAAAGTTTTAGTCCTTCAGAAATCATCTTCTCTAAATCAAATAAGAATCGCTTCGATAAGATTTTTGGAAATACTTTTTACTCCTATGGACTTGAAGAATGGATCTACACAGAAGATTATACAAAAGAAAAAATATTACGGCACTTTGATATTGCCACCCTTAAAGGTTTTGGGATTGAGCATTTGACGACGGCTCAGATCGCAGCGGGAGCTATCCTGCATTATCTAAATGTGACAAAGCAGGATGGTTTGAAACACATCAGAACCATTAGCCGGATTCAGTCGGATCATTACGTCTGGATGGATCGATTCACACTCCGCAATTTGGAATTGCTCTACCCTGCTCATGATACAGGTACCAGCCTTCTGGATGTGTTGGACAAGACTACGTCGCCGATGGGTGCGCGAATGCTGAAAAAGTGGATTGCACTACCCCTGATCAGCCTGAGTGAAATTCGCCTCAGACATGAAATGGTGGAATATGCCCTCTCGGAATCTGATTGGTCTGAGGACAACAAAGAACAAATTCAACTCATTGGTGATCTCGAACGCATCATTACGAAGGTCTCCCAATTGAAAATCACACCGCGAGAAATGGTGCAGTTGAAACGCGCACTGACGGCCCTGGTTCCTGTCAAATCGAAACTGGCTGAGAGTGGTCAGGAAGGTTTTATTCGATTGGCAGATCAAATCAATACATGTGAGCACCTTCTGAAAACTATCGAAACTGCGATTCAAGAGGAAGCACCGGCAATACTCGCTAAAGGAAATGTTATCCGCCAGGGTTTTAATGAAGAACTTGATGAATACAGGGATATCATCCAGAATTCGAAAGAAATACTGATCAATCTGCAGCAAGAAGAAGCGAAGAAAACGGGTATCAACAGTCTTAAAATTGGCTACAACAATGTCTTTGGTTATTACCTCGAAGTCACCAACAAATACAAACATCTGAATCTGATTCCAGACAATTGGGTGCGCAAACAAACGCTTTCCAACTGCGAGCGGTATGTCACGGATGATCTTAAAAAACTAGAGCAAAAGATATTAAGTGCTGAAGAAAAAATTGGTGCACTTGAAAGTTCGCTATTTGATGATCTTGTCATTACTGCACAGGAATACATTGGTCCAATCCAAGTCAATGCCACGGTTATTGCGCAGTTGGATTGCCTCCTCTCACTTGCTGCTGTGGCGAAAGCATATAATTACTGCAGACCGGATATGAATGATGGGTTTACCATCGAGATCAAAGATGGACGTCATCCGGTGATCGAGCGCCACCTCCCTCCCGGCGAATCCTATGTTGCAAATGACCTGTACATGGATAGCGAGGAGCAACAGATATTTATCATTACCGGTCCGAACATGTCCGGTAAATCTGCTTTCCTGCGACAGACCGCATTGATCAGTCTGATGGCGCAGATGGGCAGTTTTGTCCCGGCCAAAAAAGCAACATTAGGCATCATCGACAAGCTCTTTACACGCGTCGGTGCTTCAGATAATATCTCTTCCGGGGAATCGACTTTTATGGTGGAGATGAATGAGACAGCGAGTATCCTCAATAACCTCTCTGCCCGTAGTTTGATATTGATGGATGAAATAGGACGCGGGACCAGTACCTTTGATGGTATCAGCCTGGCCTGGAGTATTGCAGAGTTTTTGCATCACCATATTCCATACAAACCAAAAACACTCTTTGCCACACACTATCATGAACTGAATGAGCTGGCGGAAAAATATGATCGGGTACACAACTATCATATCGCTACGGAAGAAAGTGGAAGCAAGGTGATTTTCCTTCGTAAATTGACTGCCGGTGGTAGTGAGCACAGCTTCGGAATTCATGTAGCGCGGATGGCCGGTATGCCTAAATCATTGTTGGAGCGTGCTACTGAAATCTTACACGAACTCGAATCCAAAAACCTTAGTTTGGAAGAAGGGGCAGGAAGAAAAAACATTAAAAAACAAAAGGATCTTTCTTCTATCCAGTTAAGTATTTTTGATCAGTCGGATGCGACACTACGAAAGGTAAAAGATGAGGTTTTGTCTATGGATGTCAACCAACTCACTCCTATTGAGTGTATGATGAAGCTGTTGGAGATCAAAAAGAAGTTAGAGGAGGAGAATTAGATCAGGGTCCTAAGTGTTTACAATATATTGAGTTTGCACCTTTAGTGTTTAAACAGCCACTAGCCCCTTTATTGCAGCCAGATCAATCAACTGGCGACTGTCTTTGCGATAATGGCGTTTGGAGAGTTCTGCTTTAATAATCATTTTTTCCTCATCCCCATCCATTGTATACGTATACACATCGTTAGTTTTCCAAAATAATTGTTTCTTGAAAACTATCAGCATATCATGATCTTTAGTTACTAATGTTGCTTTTTTGAAATGATTAGATTGTTTCATTTTTTCAATAAGATCATCGATGCCCGTTGAGTCGATTTCAATTTCAGGAATTATATTGGCCATACCCATAAAGGATTTAACAGGATAACCTGCATTGTTTAGCCTTTTGATAATGGGATTGGGAAATACAAGAAAAAAAAGAAGGGATAAAACAAATGCAGTAATGATATTCTTCGATATGATCATTTCCCCTCCCCAATAATAATCCAGTAAGGTAAATGCAACAAATAAGACGATAATGTCTCTTGCAAAGTAATCTATATAATATGCGTATTTCTTTAGCATCCTTAATACGTTTTATCAGGTGCTTTTCTGATTTCATATAAGTTGGGACACTCTAGCTGCAGATCAATATTTTTTCTGGATTTAACTTTTTTAGAAAAAATAGCGCCGTCCGTAATGAAGTATATTGAATTATTCGACTTCGTCTTCTTAAACTTGATCTCTTTTATTTCATTATAATATTGATATTCTCCGTAGACCGTGTCTACCGGAATGATCAATTTTGTTACTTTAAATGTGTCCACAGGAATGTTCGTGCCACTGAACAACACCCTGTAGGATTTTAGATTGTCCAATCGGTACCTGATCTCACCATTCCTTCCTTTAGATGTTTCGATAGAAAGTTTATTAAACTTCATTTTGTATGTGCCAAGTGTCTCAATGACTGCAGTGCTTGCATTGGCTCCTTCCAACGAAGTAGTTTCATGGCGTAGCGTAAAGGATTTATCTCTCTTCAGTTCAAGGAACGAGTACGAGCTGTTCTGGTCACGGAATTCCAGGTTGCCGATATATTTGCCCGTAACAGCATTCGAGCAAGATGAAATCAGGAGTATCGCGCATATCATTACTTTGGTAAGCAAGTAAATCTTCGTGCAGTTTTTCATTCATTTGTCGTATTAACCAATATCCTGGTTTAATTCTGGTCAGGTGTTATTGGTCCTATTCATTTTCCGGAAACATCACCACACTAATCAATTCACTATCGTTAAAATACTTGTTAGCAGCTTTTACGAGCACACTGCTATTTAACTTAGCAATCTTCTCTTCCAGGAATTGCATCTGCGTGTCTTCATACATATCGGAACCATTTAGCCAACTATCGACAAAGCCATTCATCCAAAACCGGTTTTGTTCCAGATCCTTAATTCGGCTTTGCCGCTGTGTCTCTGTTATCTTGACAATATCTGATTCATCCACCGAAACTTTTAACCCATTGATGACTTTCTGCATGGCTTCTATTAGTTCGTTGGTTCTTGGTGGGTCCGCATTAAAGCTGATTTGGATGGAATACTGCTCAATAGGGAAATTACTCTGACCGCCTCTAACACTCACGCCATATACACCTCCTTGATCTTCACGAAGTTCTTCGCGCAATTTGATTCTAGCGAGCGCGATAAGTGATTCCAGGATATAGCTGTTATCACTGTTATAAGTGTCATCACCGTGATACACTAATTCCACTAAGGACTTAGGGGCTGCACCTCTGTGGTAAACGGAATCAATTTTTCCCATCGGATAGCGTACGCCTACATCTTTCCATTTTTCAACACGTCCACCACCTGGTAATGCCGCCAGATAACGGCTCGTCACTTCCTGTAAACTTTCCAAATCGAAATTACCCACAAAGAAGAAGTGCATATCACTGACATCTTTAAATCGATCGGTATAGACTTGTTCAATAGCATTTAGATCAACCTGATCATAAGATTCCAAAGAAGGATACCCTCGTCTCGGATGATTTTGCGAAGTGATCTCAGCGACTTTATTGGCATACCAGTTTTGTGGATTAGACAATAGGTTTCCATACATACTTCGCTGTTTGCTCAAATATGAGTTTAAAGCATTCGAATCTCTTCTAAAGGCGGTCACCCAGGAATATGTCAACTCCATCATTGTCTCCAAATCTTCCACTGATGCGGATCCACTCAATCCTTCGAATCGTTCATAGATAAACGGCCGAACGCTCACACGCTTTCCTGTTAGTTTCTTCTCCAGTGCTATGGCATCAAAAGTGCCTAGACCACTGCTGCTAATTACACTAGAGGTACTGTTGGCGGATGGATACAGCACATCGCTATACTGCGAATGCCCTCCTACACTGTAGGCGTTCATCAGAATCTCATCATTTTTGAATTCAGTGGCCTTTGCACTCACTTTCACACCGTTGGCAAATGCCCAATGGTGGATATCCAGCTTTTGGTCATGGCTATAGTTGAGTACTTTCATAGCTGGAAAGGAACCTGCAAGTAAAGGTGCAGAAACATCCACATCCACATAAGGTGCCATAGTCTTTCCTGCACTCGCTTTCATCAAGCGAATGATTTCAAGTGAATCAGGAAGCATACCGCGATCTTTCTCGGGACCGGTGACCACGACCACTCGGTTTTTATTGGTTATCCATTTCTTTGCCAGTTGCCCTATCTCGCCCACCTCAATCGTTGGCAACATAGAGTTGTACAAATCCAAACGTTGCTGTGCATCAGGAATCGGATTGTCATCCAAAAAATTATAAATAAGACGCTGCACAACTCTTGAAGAAGGTAATTTGTCTTCTTCTAGTACCGCTTGCTGTGTACTCCGCATGATGTTTTCCTTCTCTCTTTCTAATTCTGCAGGGGTAAAACCATGCTGAAGTACGCGTTGATTTTCATCAAGTAATGTTTCTATGGCACGGCTCACATCGTTAGGAGAACACGATGCGTAACTTCGGTAGGTCGCTAGGTCACCAACACTCTGGCCATATCCGGTATAACCGAAAATGTAGGGAGGATCAGCCTCTTTAGAAATATCGGAAAGGCGACGACCCAACATTCTATTGTATAACATTTCTACAATTTCCTGTCGGTAATCGAGGACGGATTTTACTTTATGATATCTGTGATTATAGGCGATTTGAATACTGGAATTAGTCGCTTCAGGGTCCGTCACTACTTTGACAAAAGTCGATTCATGTGCAGGTACTGCATTGGATGCTTTTTTACGTGGACTTGTCTTTGCTGTTATAGTGCTAAACTGATCCTTTAATTGTTTTTCGATTTGATTGGGATCAATATCGCCGACGACGAATATCGCCATGAGCTCAGGTCGGTACCAATCTGCATAAAACCTTTTAATCACATCATAGGATGCGTTTTGTACAATCTCCGGATCACCGATCGGCAATCGTTTAGCATATCGGGAATTGTAGTACATAAAAGGGAAATATTCCTGTTGCATACGCTGGCCGGAACTCAGTCTGCTTCTCCATTCCGAGATAACCACGCCGCGCTCTTTATCAATCTCCTCTGATTCAAATGCGATGCCTTCACTCCAATCGCGAAGGATCAGCATGCCTTTGGCAAATTGCTCCTGATCATCTGTTCGCACCTGAAGCATGTACACAGTCTCATCAAAGCTGGTGTAGGCATTCAAGTCAGGTCCGAATCGTGAACCAACCGTTTCGAGGTAATTAACCAATTCATTTTTTGAGAAATTTCGTGAGCCGTTAAATGCCATATGCTCAATAAAGTGAGCTAGACCAAGTTGATCATCATCTTCCTGCATGGCGCCGGCTTTGAGTGCCATGCGCAGTTCTGCACGTTTCTCCGGCAGTTTATTCTTTTTGATGTAATAGGTCATGCCATTGGACAACACACCGATCCTCACCGATGAATCCATTGGAATGCCTGTAATAGCACCCGGCAAGGGTGGAGGCGGAGGTGGAGGTGGAGGTGGA
>JBBKWA010000054.1:0-14616 GCA_037968695.1 Saprospiraceae bacterium | reverse complement strand
TGGGTTTATACCTATACAGTGGATCCTTCCACATTTAGTTTACCAGCAAATGGTAGTTCCACAGTGGCGTGTATTAGTGATGCACAAGTGGTGCCAACACCACCTGTTGTAACAAACTCCTGTGGTGATCCATTGACCATTTCAGGCCCCGTAGTGGGAGCAGATCCTGTATGTTCCGGAGACAAAACATACACGTGGACCTATACAAATTGCGATGGTTCATCAAGTCCATGGGTGTATACGTATACAGTTACCCCACCGACATTTGCATTGCCGGCAGCAGGAAGTTCAACGGTTGCTTGTATCAGTGATGCCCAAGTAGTCCCTTCACCGCCAACAGTAAATAACTCTTGTGGAGATCCAATAACGCCAACAGGCCCTGTAGTAGGCGCTGATCCGGTATGTTCAGGAGATAAGACTTATACATGGACCTATACGGACTGTACAGGTACATCAATGGATTGGGTATATACTTATACCATATCCCCACCGACATTTACATTACCTGCTGGTGGTTCTTCAACAGTTGCCTGTATCAGTGACGCGCAGGCAGTACCCACACCACCAGTTGTCACAAATTCATGTGGTGATGCAATTACGCCAACAGGCCCTGTTGTCGGTCCTGATCCTGTATGTTCAGGAGATAAAACTTATACCTGGGATTATACCGATTGTACCGGAACCACAATGTCATGGGTATATACATACACAGTTGATCCATCTACATTTACTTTACCGGCAGATGATGGGGCCACAGTTGCCTGTATCAGTGATGCGCAATCAGTACCAACACCACCAGCAGTTATCAATTCATGTGGTGATCCTGTTATTCCAACCGGCCCCGTTGTAGGGGCAGAT
This sequence comes from Saprospiraceae bacterium, assembly GCA_037968695.1. Classification (GTDB taxonomy): domain Bacteria; phylum Bacteroidota; class Bacteroidia; order Chitinophagales; family Saprospiraceae; genus Opimibacter. The sequence continues at coordinate 13,758 of JBBKWA010000054.1, read as the reverse complement.
CCTGTTTGCTCAGGAGACAAGACATATACCTGGACTTATACAGATTGTGCAGGAACAGATTTTCCATGGGTGTATACTTATACGGTGTCACCACCTACCTTTACACTTCCTGCAGCTGGAGGTTCAACGGTTGCGTGTATCAGTGATGCGCAAGTTGTCCCAACGCCACCAGTGGTAAATAATTCATGTGGTGATCCATTAACGATATCCGGACCTGTAGTAGGGGCCGATCCTGTTTGTTCAGGAGATAAAACATACACGTGGGACTATACAGATTGCACAGGCACATCCGCACAGTGGGTATACACTTATACGATATCGCCACCAACGTTTACGCTTCCGGCGGATGATGGTACGACGGTTGCATGTGTCAGTGATGCACAAGTGGTGCCAACGCCACCGGTAGTAAATAATTCATGCGGAGATCCTTTGACAATAACTGGTCCTGTAATTAGTGCCGATCCTGTTTGTTCAGGGGATAAAACATATACATGGGATTACACAGATTGTACCGGTACATCCGCACAATGGGATTACACCTATACAATTGACCCTTCAACATTTACACTCCCTGCAGATGATGCCTCCACAGTGGCTTGCCTAAGTGATGCACAGGTGGTACCAACGCCTCCTGTTGTGAATAATTCATGTGGGGATCCGCTTACATTGACAGGTCCTGTCGTGGGAGCTGATCCAGTATGTTCTGGAGACAAAACATACACGTGGACATTTACTGATTGCACAGGCACATCCGCCCAGTGGGTTTATACTTATACCGTATCTCCACCAACATTCACATTACCTTCAAATGGTAGTTCAACGGTTGCTTGTATCATTGATGCGCAAGTAGTGCCATCACCGCCAACAGTTAATAACTCTTGTGGAGATCCAATAACGCCAACAGGCCCTGTTGTAGGCGCTGATCCTGTTTGTTCAGGAGATAAAACATATACATGGACCTATATGGATTGTACGGGTATATCAATGGATTGGGTATATACCTATACTGTATCCCCACCGACATTTACATTACCTGCTGCTGGTTCTTCAACAGTTGCCTGTATCAGTGACGCGCAAACGGTACCCACACCACCAGTTGTTACAAATTCATGCGGTGATGCAATTACACCAACAGGTCCTGTAGTAGGCCCTGACCCCGTATGTTCCGGAGATAAGACTTATACCTGGGATTATACAGATTGTACCGGAACCACAATGTCATGGGTATATACATACACAGTAGATCCGTCTACATTTACTTTGCCTGCAGATGACGGTTCTACAGTAGCATGTATAAGTGATGCTCAAGTAGTGCCAACACCTCCTGCGGTAATTAATTCTTGCGGTGACCCAGTTGTGCCGACAGGTCCCGTTGTAAGCGCAGATCCTGTTTGCTCAGGAGACAAGACATATACCTGGACTTATACAGATTGTGCAGGAACAGATTTTCCATGGGTGTATACTTATACTATATCGCCACCAACGTTTACACTTCCTTCAGATGATGGCTCCACAGTGGCTTGTGTGAGTGATGCACAAGTGGTGCCAACGCCACCAGCGGTAAATAATTCATGTGGAGATCCATTAACGATATCCGGACCTATAGTAGGGGCCGATCCTGTTTGTTCAGGAGATAAAACATACACGTGGGATTATATAGATTGCACAGGAACATCCGCACAGTGGGTATACACTTATACTATATCGCCACCAACATTTACACTTCCTTCAGATGATGGCTCCACAGTAGCTTGCGTGAGTGATGCACAAGTTGTCCCAACGCCACCAGTGGTAAATAATTCATGTGGCGATCCAATTGTTCCAACGGGCCCTATAGTAAGTGCTGATCCTGTTTGTTCAGGGGATAAAACATATACCTGGGATTACACAGATTGTACTGGTACATCCGCACAATGGGTTTATACTTATACTGTAGATCCTTCTTCATTTACGCTTCCTGCAGATGACGGTTCCACAGTTGCTTGTATTATCGATGCACAGGTTGTGCCCACGCCACCAATAGTGAATAATTCTTGTGGCGATCCTTTGACAATATCCGGTCCTGTAGTGGGAGCTGATCCTGTTTGTTCTGGAGATAAAACATACACGTGGACCTATACTAATTGCGATGGTTCATCAAGTCCATGGGTGTATACTTATACTGTGTCCCCACCAACATTCACATTGCCTTCAAATGGTAGTTCGACTGTTGCTTGTATCAGTGACGCTCAAGCAGTACCGACCCCACCTTCAGTAAATAACTCTTGTGGCGATCCGATTACTCCGACTGGCCCAACTGTAGGTGCCGATCCTGTTTGTTCCGGTGATAAGACTTATACATGGACCTATACAGATTGTACAGGTTCTTCAATGGATTGGATTTATACCTATACGGTTGATCCACCAACTTTTACATTACCAGCAAATGATGGTTCGACAGTTGCTTGTGTCAGTGATGCTCAGGTAGTACCGACCCCACCAGTAGTAAATAATTCCTGCGGTGATCCTATCGTACCAACAGGTCCAGTAGTGGGCCCTGATCCTGTATGTTCTGGTGATAAAACTTATACCTGGGATTATACAGATTGTACAGGAAGCTCCATGTCATGGGTGTATACCTATACAGTGTTGCCTACAATATTCACATTACCTGCAGATGATGCTTCAACCGTTGCGTGCATCAGTGATGCACAAGTGGTGCCTACACCTCCTGTTGTCACAAACTTATGTGGTGATATTGTAGTCCCGACTGGCCCCGTAGTAGGCGCTGATCCTGTATGTTCAGGAGACAAAACATATACATGGACATTTACAGATTGTGTTGGAAATTCTTTGCCTTGGGTTTATACCTATACAATTGATCCGCCTACATTTATCTTACCGGCTGATGATGGCTCCACAGTAGCTTGTGTGAGTGATGCACAAGTGGTGCCGACACCTCCAGTTGTTAATAACTCCTGTGGAGATCCAATTACACCAACAGGTCCGGTAGTAAGTGCTGATCCTGTATGTTCAGGCGATAAAACATATACCTGGGATTACACAGATTGTACAGGTACGTCCGCACAGTGGGTTTATACTTATACTGTATCGCCTCCTACGTTTACACTTCCAGCAGATGATGGGTCGACGGTTGCTTGCGTAAGTGATGCACAGGTCGTACCAACTCCACCGGTAGTGAATAATTCATGCGGCGATCCATTAACAATCACCGGTCCTGTAGTCAGCCCTGATCCTGTATGTTCAGGAGATAAGACTTATACATGGGATTATACTGATTGCACGGGGACCTCTGCGCAATGGGTATATACTTACACAGTGGACCCTTCATCATTTACTTTGCCTGCAGATGATGGTTCCACTGTAGCGTGTATCAGTGATGCACAGGTCGTACCGACACCCCCTGTTGTAAATAATTCATGCGGCGATCCTTTAACAGTAACGGGTCCTGTAGTTGGCGTTGATCCTGTATGTTCAGGCGATAAAACCTATACATGGGATTATACAAATTGTGATGGTTCATCAAGTCCATGGGTGTATACTTATACAATTTCTCCTCCAACGGTTATCTTGCCTTCAGATGATGGGTCGACGGTTGCTTGTATCAGTGATGCACAGGTTGTTCCTACCCCACCAGTGGTAAATAATTCATGTGGTGATCCAATTGTTCCTACGGGTCCAGTGGTGAGTGCAGATCCTGTATGTTCAGGCGATAAAACATATACATGGGATTACATGGACTGCACGGGTGCAACTGCACAATGGGTCTATACATATACAATCGACCCACCTTCATTTACACTTCCAGCAGATGATGGTTCAATAGTTGCTTGTGTCAGTGATGCTCAGGTAGTTCCGACCCCACCAGTGGTAAATAATTCATGTGGTGATCCAATTGTTCCTACGGGTCCGGTTGTGGGTGCTGATCCAGTATGTTCAGGCGATAAAACATATACCTGGGATTACACAGATTGTGATGGTACATCAGCCCAATGGGTTTATACATATACCGTTTTACCTACAGTATTTACCTTACCAGCAGATAATGGTTCTACAGTAGCCTGTATCAGTGATGCTCAGGTGGTACCGACACCTCCTGTAGTAACAAATTTATGTGGCGACGTAGTCGTTCCTTCAGGCCCCGTCGTCGGTCCTGATCCTGTATGTTCAGGGGACAAAACATATACCTGGACATTTACAGATTGTGTTGGAAACACATTGCCTTGGGTTTATACCTATACAATCGATCCACCAACTTTTACATTACCAGCTGATGATGGTTCTACGGTAGATTGTATCATCGATGCGCAGACAGTACCGACGCCACCAGTAGTAACGAATTCATGTGGTGACCCAATTGCACCAACTGGTCCAGTGGTGAGTGCTGATCCTGTATGTTCAGGTGATAAAACCTATACCTGGGATTACACAGATTGTGATGGTACATCAGCCCAATGGGTTTATACCTACACTGTCGATCCACCAACATTTACATTGCCAGCAGATGACGGATCAACCGTTGCCTGTGTGAGTGATGCACAAGTAGTCCCGACACCACCAGTTGTGAATAATTCATGTGGCGATCCACTGACACTTTCTGGTCCTACAGTTAGCGCGGACCCTGTTTGTTCGGGCACAAAAACATATACATGGGATTATACGGATTGCACCGGTACATCAGGTCAATGGGTATATACTTATACAGTAGACCCTTCATCATTTACTTTACCGGCAGATGATGGCTCTACAGTAGCTTGCGTTAGTGATGCTCAGGTGGTACCAACGCCACCCGTAGTAACGAATTCATGTGGTGATCCATTAACAATAAGTGGACCAGTAGTTGGCCCAGATCCCGTTTGTTCAGGCGATAAAACTTATACATGGGATTACATGAATTGTGATGGCTCAACCAGTCCATGGGTATATACATATACGATTGACCCACCAACCTTGGCATTGCCAGCAGACGATGGATCAACAGTAGTATGTATCAGCGATGCCCAGGTAGTACCAACACCTCCCGTTGTAACGAATTCATGCGGAGATCCGGTAGCGCCAACAGGCCCTGTAGTAGGTGCTGACCCGGTGTGTTCAGGAGATAAGACCTATACCTGGACATATACAGATTGTACAGGAGCATCTGCAGATTGGGTGTTTACATATACGGTAAATCCTCCTACATTCACATTGCCCGCGGATGATGGCTCAACAGTACCTTGCATTGTTGATGCGCAAACCGTTCCGGTTCCGCCAACAGTTCAAAATTCTTGTGGTGATGATGTGATTCCAACCGGTCCGGTGACCGGAGCTGATCCAATTTGTACAGGAACAAAAACTTACACCTGGACTTATACAGATTGTGATGGAACAGCCATTGATTGGACGTATACCTATACGATTACAGGAGATACCGGTCCAATATTCACAGCACCACCCGCTGACATTACTGTTGCTTGTGTTGCTGATGTGCCAGCCATGATTTCATTAAGCTATACGAATGATTGTAGCCCGGGTGGAACGGTTGCTGGTATGGATTCTGGTATAAGCGGCTCTTGCCCTGCAACAATAATTCGTACATGGACATTTACGGATGCCTGTGGTAATGTAGGGACAGTAACGCAAAACATAACAATAGATGATACAACGCCACCAACTGCATCAGATCCATCTTCGATTATTGTAGGACCTTGTAATGATCCGGTTCCAGCCCCTGATATTTCAGTTGTAATCGATGCAGCAGATAATTGTAGTGCACCAGTGGTTGCTTTTCTAAATGATGTAACAGATCTCGTTGGCTGTACTGAAACAACGACAAGAACTTTTACCGTAACGGATGCTTGCAATAATAGCATTACGGTAACGCAGTTGATCATTCGAACAGTGGACACAGATCCACCAGTATTTACCAATCCACCGGGTGACCTCACTGTTGATTGTATTTCTCAAGTGCCTCCTATGGGTCCACTTGATTATACAGATAATTGTAGTGCTGATGGCACTGTAGTGGGTACAGAAACAGGCCCTAGTGGTGATCCAATGACCATTGTAAGAGAATGGACTGTGACAGACGATTGTGGGAATACTGCAACTGAAACGCAAACGATTACTATTACAGAAATACTTAATGAAACCAATTTGGTTCCGGTCTTGTGTGTAGGAGATACTTACACATTGCCTGATGGTAGTACTACGATGACAGGAGGGATGTATGGTCCTTATATGTTTGTTGGTAATAATGGATGTGATTCAACTGTAAACGTTGACCTGTCTTTTATTCCGGGGACAACTGGTGAAGAATTATACGCGGGTTGTGAAGGCGATGGCTACTCAGTAATTGTGGGAGGTACAACATACAATGAGAGCAACCCTGACGGAACAGAAACTATAATGGGTTCAAACGGGTGCGACTCAATAGTCACAATTGACCTTATTTTTAATGTACCTACAACAGGAGAAGAATTATACACAGGTTGTGAAGGCGATGGCTATAGTGTCGTTGTCAATGGCACGACCTATGATGAGTCTAACAAAGCGGGCTCAGAAACATTAATGGGTTCAAACGGGTGCGACTCAATAGTCACCATTAATCTTGTTTTTAATGTGCCTACAACAGGAGAAGAATTATACACAGGTTGTGAAGGGGATGGCTATAGCGTTGTCGTCAATGGAACAACTTATGATGAATCAAATCCCGATGGAGTAGAAGTTATAATGGGAGCAAATGGCTGCGATTCCACAGTGACTATTGCTCTGGTATTTCAGCCTGCTGGAACTGGAGAGGAATTATACAACGGTTGCGTCGGTGATGGTTATAGCGTGACCGTAAATGGCACACTTTACAACGAAGGTAATCCAGATGGTATTGAAACATTCCCGGGATCAGGAGGATGTGATTCAACAGTAACAATTGATTTGGATTTCAATTTAAATACAACTGGCGAAGAGTTGTATACCGGCTGTGCTGGCGATGGTTATAGTGTTATTGTAAATGGAACCACTTATGATGAGCTTAACCCATCTGGTATGGAAACTATAATGGGCTCTAACGGTTGCGATTCAGTAGTCACTGTAGTTTTAGAATTTAGACCTTTAACAACAGGTGACGAAACATATTCTGGTTGTGCTGGCGATGGCTATAGTGTTGTGGTCAATGGCACGACGTATAATGAGTTAAACCCTGATGGAATGGAGACATTCCCCGGGTCAAATGGCTGCGATTCCACGGTTACTATTGATCTCGATTTTGCTCCTGTAGGAACAGGTGAAGAACTATATTCTGGTTGTGAAGGGGATGGCTATAATGTTATAGTAAATGGGACGACTTATGATGAATTAAATCCAAGTGGTGTGGAGATTTTTCCAGGATCAAATGGCTGCGATTCTACAGTTACAATAACACTTACGTTTTCTGTACCAACAACAGGTGAAGAACTGTATGCTGGATGTGAGGGTGATGGCTATAATGTGATTGTTAACGGTACAACGTATGATGAATCTAACCCTGATGGTACTGAAATTTTAATAGGCTCCAACGGATGTGATTCTACTGTAACAATAGATTTATCCTTTAGCCCTGAATTACAAGGGGATGAATTATATAACGGATGTGAAGGCGATGGTTACAGTGTTATAGTGAATGGCACGACTTATAATGAGTCCAATCCAAATGGAATAGAGACACTGACCAGTAGTATAGGGTGCGATTCTATAGTGACTATTGATTTGGATTTTAATACTCCTTCGACAGGTGAAGAGCTTTACGCAGGTTGTGAAGGCGATGGCTATAGTATCATTGTTAATGGAACAACCTATAATGAGTCCAATCCGGTTGGTACAGAGACCCTTATAGGATCAAATGGATGTGATTCCATAGTGGATATAGACTTAACGTTTAATATGGCAGCAACCGGTGTAGAATTATACAATGGTTGTGAAGGGGACGGTTATACCGTGGTTGTTAACGGAACAACGTATGACGAATCCAATCCTGATGGAACGGAGACATTCCCGGGATCGAATAGTTGTGATTCCACGGTGACCATTACACTTACTTTCTCTCCACCATCTACTGGTCAGGAACTGTATGATGGATGTGAGGGCGATGGTTATAGTGTTGTAGTGAATGGCACTACGTATGATGAATCTAACCCTGATGGTTCAGAAGTATTGATGGGGGCTAATGGATGTGATTCCACTGTAACAATCACGTTGACATTTACACCTAACCTTGAAGGGGAAGAGTTGTATAACGGATGTGAAGGCGATGGATATTCTGTAGTAGTCAATGGTACAATTTATAATGAGAGTAATCCTACGGGTGAAGAAACTATAACAGGGGCAGGCTGTGATTCAGTTGTTACAATTAATTTAATTTTTGCACCTGCCATACCTGCTGAAATTTCTCCAGCGGGTCCGTTCTGCACCGCAGCTGGCGTCATGACCTTAAGTGCAGTGCCTGCAGGAGGTACCTGGTCAGGTGCTGTAAATAGTGATCAATTTGATCCAGCTGCCTTAGGGACTGGATCCCACCAGGTGATTTATACGAGTCCAGCCGGTCCTTGCCAATCAGCAGATACAATCTTTGTTGATGTATATGAATTAATTATTTCCTGCCAGGCAACTGCAGAAGAGTCCAGTCCTGGCGCTTTTGATGCACGAGGCGAAGTAACCATATCAGGTGGCGTACCACCTTACAATATTAGTTGGTCAGGTCCTGTAAGTGGATCCGCTGTTCTGAATTCCGATGGTACGTACATGATTACATCACTGACTGCCGGCGTATATACAATTGAAGTGGAAGATGCAACAGGATGTATAGCTACATGTGAATTTACAATAATGAGTGTCGTGCCATGTGACTTAACGATTGATCCACCGGTTATTCAGGATGCATCTTGCCCCGGAGTCAACAACGGATCAATAACTGTTAATGCAAGTGGATCTATGCCGCCATTTGAGTATTCGTTGGACGGTATTAATTTTGGACCAAATAATTTATTTGACCTACTCGCCCCAGGGACTTATACAATCTATGTGCGCGATGCAGCAGATTGTGAAGAAACTATGATCGTTGTTGTTGGCGTAGGTGCAGGTCCAGATCTCAGCCTTGTGGAAGTCATTGATGCTTCCTGTGGTCTCGATAATGGATCCATTGAAGTTTCTGCCTCTGGAGGTTCAGTACCTTATACATATTCAATTGATGGAAGCACCTATGGTCTATCCAGTTTATTCCCTGGACTTGAATCCGGCAACTATCTTATTTATTTAATTGATGATGCAGGTTGTACTGATACGCTTCCTGTGACTGTGAATGCTGAAGCGGCTCCGGTCATAGATGAAATAATTATTACCGGTTCTTCCTGTGGACAATCGGATGGCTCGATTACAATAATTGCTTCTGGTGGCGTAGGGGTCTTGATGTATTCAATAAACAATGGCCTTTCATTTCAGGCTTCGAATGTATTTAATGGCCTGCCTGCGGGTACCTACCCAATAGTCGTTGAAGATGAAAGCGGCTGTCGGATAACAGGAAGTGCCGTCATTATGGATGTTGGCGGACCAATGATTATTGATATAATTATTACCCCTACAGGATGTAATACGTTTGATGGAACCGTCACAATAATAGCATCAGGTGTTCCTGTATTAATGTATTCATTAGATGGTGTTAATTACCAAGCAAGCAATTTATTTGAAAATTTGCTTGCAGGAAATTATGTTGCTTATGTTAAAGATGGAAATGGCTGTATAGTATCACAGCCCATAACCGTGACAACGACCAACGGCCCTGTAATAAATAGTGCTGTGCCAACGCATACAACGTGTGGGGAAGACAATGGTCAGATTCTGATTAATGCTACAGGAGGAACCGGTGATCTCGAGTTTTTCCTTAATGGTACTAGTTATGGGGACGATAACCCAATAACGGATTTACCAGCAGGCGTATATACATTCGTAGTTGAAGACGAAAACGGTTGCTCTGCTTCCAGGAACGTAGTTATTAATGATTCAGAATCCCCGGATTTTGATGTTTATATCACGCCTGCAAATTGCGGATTGGCCAATGGCGTGATTGAGCTTGATGGGTTTAATGGATTACCGCCTTATACCTATTCTATCAATGGAGGCGCTTTTGTATCAACGTTTACTTTTGTCAACAGGATATCTGATTTTTATACCATGCGCATCAAGGATGCCAATGGATGTATTTATGAAGAAGACGTTTTCTTATGGGAAGCTCCTGGTCCGGATATAACACAAATTATAGTTACTAATCCACCTTGTGGTTCGACTGTAGGAATGATCCAGGTATTGACCAACCCGGCCACAGGCCTCTTGTATTCCAAACAGCTTCCTACCTTCCAGGATTCAAATAAATTTGTTAACGTACTTCCTGGGACCTATACGATTACTGTTCGTGATGCATTTGGATGTACTGATACTGGTACGGCAACTGTCGTCGCTACGCCAACGCCGGATATCAGTGCTATTGTTGTAGATACAGAATGTGGTTTAAGTACAGGTAGCATAACAGCTAGTGCAACGATGGGTGTAGGACCTTATACCTATTCCTTAAATAATGGGCCTTTCAATGCCAACAATGTGTTTAGTAATCTTGCAGCGGGTACGTATGTTGTCAAAGTGATGGGTACTAATGGTTGCCAGGATTCAATCACCGTAGATATTATTTCAGTAGGCACACAGTATGGTGCTTTGAGTGATATCATGTGTGAGGGGGAAACATATATGATCGAAGACTCTACTTTTACCACACCCGGTATTTATGATATTCCGATCCCGGGAGGTGCAAGTGATGGATGTGATAGTATTTTGGTGCTTACACTGACCGTTGATCCTTATGAATCACTGGAAATATTTGAATTCATTTGTGAAGGTGATACATTTACTTACAATGGAATCGATTATACTTTACCGGGCGTTTATCCTCTGGATACCTTGCCGGCTGTTGTAGGATGCGATACATTACTTACCCTAAACCTTACAGTTGATCCGCTGAATACGACATACCTTGATGAAACCATTTGCTTTAATGGCGTATTTACAATTAATGGGATGGATTATACCGTAGCAGGTGAATATCCTATTGATACCGTTACAGCTGTAATTGGTTGCGACTCTGTCCGGATACTTCGACTAACCGTTCTGCCTCTTGATGTGACAACAATTATGGCTTCAATCTGTGAAGGAGAAACCTATACGATCAATGGAATGGATTTCACAACAACAGGTTTCTATGTTATAGACACAGTTCCTGGCCCTGGAGGATGTGATACGATTCTTAATCTTGATCTGCAAGTCGACCCACTGCCGACAGCAAATGCAGGGGCTGATATGACACTTGACTGTGCTATGCAAACAGTCACGCTCGATGGTAGTGGAACTGGCGGTAGTCCACTGTGGACTGGACCAGGTATTAATGCTGGTAATGAAACGCTATTTATGCCTGATGTTTCTATGCCAGGGTTATATATTTTGACGGTCACTTCTTCAGCGAATTGTTTGGCAATTGATTCTGTCGTAGTGGATCAGGATCCTGATGTGGTCATTGCAAACGCTGGCCTGGATGACTCATTAAGTTGTAATGTGACTGAAATAACCTTACAGGGTAGTCCCCTTGGACCTGAATATACTTATCAGTGGTCAGGACCTGGCATAAATGGTTCAAATGAAAATTTACCAAATCCAGTGATCGATGTTGCTGGAACATATACGCTTGTGGTGACGAATACAACTTCAGGGTGTGTATCTGCTCCTGATCAAGTAATAATATCTGATATTTCAGTGGTGCTGATAGCCATTATTCAGGATCCCAATACGTTTACCTGCTTTATTGATACAATAGACTTAAGCGCTATAGGGTCTTCTACAGGACCTAATATAGTTTATGCATGGTTTGATAGTTCAGGTGAATTGATTTCGTCTTCTCCAGGTTTTGAAATAACATCAGGAGGATTATTTGTACTGGTGGTGCAGGATACAATTAGTGGTTGTTTTGGGAACGATTCTGTTTTTGTTGAAGATCTTACGCAGTATCCAATTGTTGACGCAGGTCCTCCTCAAATTATTGATTGTAATAATCCAACAGCCATTCTCAATGAAGGAGCTACGAATACCAATGACAACTTAGTATTTCAGTGGGTTGGTCCCGCAGGTGGAATTATAGGTGCGGATACATTAATATCAGCAATAGTAGGGCTACCAGGCGAATACTTCCTCATTGTGATGGACACAGTGAATGGGTGTACGAATGAAGATTCAGTTTTAGTAACTGACCTTACGCTTCCCCCTGATGCAGATATTGATATTCTGGAGGCCATCACGTGTACCGATGATAGTGCCTTGCTGGACATTGGCTCCTCATCTACAGGAGATGAATTCGCTTACATTTGGTCAGGGCCAGATTTAAATAATTTTGTTTCAGAGACATTAGAAACGACGGTTCCAGGAGAATACTATTTGGATGTTGTCAATGAAGAGACAGGCTGTTCTGCAAGGGATACAGTTGTTTTAGAGCTACCTGATGTACCTAGTGATATGTTGGTTGATATTATCATTCCTAATTGTGCAGGAGATGCTTCAGGATCAATTACAGTTTCGGATGTTACAGGTGGTACGCCACCGTTTATGTACTCCATTAATGGCGGACCACTGCAGAATTCACCGGTTTTTGAAGACCTTTTTGCCGGCAACTATACGGTTGATGTAGTGGATGCAAATGGATGTAGTTATAGTGAGACCTATACCATTATGGATGGGCTGGAATTTACTATTGATATCGGACCGGATATAGATCTGGAATTAGGTGATAGTATTATTCTTTGGGCTGATATTAGCCTTCCTTGGCCACAAATTGATTCCATTGTTTGGACACCGGAAAATATTCTTTCTTGTACGCATTGTACAAATCCTGTATTGTACGGACTGTTCACAACGACAGTTACTGCGACAGTATATTCTGGAGGTTGTGTTGATCAGGATATGCTCACCGTACGCGTGGATGTAGACGCGGATATTTATATACCAAATGTATTCTCCCCGAATGATGATGGTATTAATGATAAAGTGACTGTATTTACAGATCATCGTGTTAGAAGAGTTGTCTACCTGGAAATATTCGACCGTTGGGGTAATCAGGTTTTTGTTGGTGAAGATTTCGAACCAAATGATCCTGATCTCGGCTGGGATGGAACGTTTAGAGGCAAGAAAATGAACCCAGCTGTATTTGCCTATACCGCAAAAGTCGAATTATTGAACGGTGAAACTCTTTCAAGAAAAGGAGGAATAACACTCCTTCGCTAGGATTTAATTTTAACTTATTCAGAATAAATATATACTCCTTTAATTCTGAACTCTTTATAAAGCCCAATCCCCCGGGCTAACTATACTTTCCCCCTCTCTCCCTTATTCTGGTACAGTATTTGCCTCTTTGTTCATTGGTAATAAAGCCATTTCCTTTTTGAAATGGCATTGTCATCAAACCAAACCCACCCGAGAATGATGAAACATTACTTAATGTATTGGTAATCAATACATAACCAACAATCTTCTAAAGTTTTTACCAATTATGAACTTAAAGAATCGACTGAACATCATCTCCGGTTTTCTGTTTTTATTAGTCTTTTCATCAGGACGATTAGGAGCGGAAGGCATCAAGGAGTTGGCCCCCACAGCAAGTGATTCCGTCATGCTTCACACCAATGCGTCGGGCTTTGGAAATTTTGCTTCCTACTTAAGCTT
>JBBKWA010000053.1:0-2788 GCA_037968695.1 Saprospiraceae bacterium | reverse complement strand
ATGAGAAGAAATGGTATAGCATACAATAATGTTGGATGCGGAGATTACCATAGAATTCTTTGGAGTGTGGAGGATGGTTGTGGTAACTGGTCACATTGCGAGTACCTCTTCCGATTGGAGGATTGCAAACAACCGACCCCGGTATGTATCCAGGGATTAAGTACGGTAGTCATGCCAATTGGTTGTGAAGTCACCCTCTGGGCTAAAGACTTCAATGCATCCAGTATAGATGATTGCACCCCTGCTGCTGAGCTGCTTTACAGTTTTAGTGGTGATACGTACGAGCCAAGCAAGACATTCAATGCAACAAACATACCTGCGTTTGGTACTCAAATTGCGATTGATATTTGGGTAGCTGACGGAGGCACAGATGATAATTGTAATTCTGTGATTAGTTGGAATGAAAGAAATAAGGATTTCTGTACGACAACAATTGTCTTTACTGACAATACAGGTAACTGTGATCATGAAGGAAGCATTTTGTACGAAGGTGAAATATTGACCTACACAAACAAACCTGTTGAAGCTGTAAAAGTCTCATTGGTTAATAACAATGAAGTAGTTTATGCGATGAGCACTGCAGATAATGGCAAATTTGTACTTGTTGTACCTGATGTGGCTGACCAGCGCTATGAGATTACCCCTAAGCGACTTGATAAGCCTCGTAATGGTGTGAGTACATTAGACCTGGTGCGTATTCAGAAACATTTATTAGGAAAAGAATTCTTTGATTCTCCATATCAATATATCGCTGCAGATGCTAATAATAATGAGCAAATCAGCGCGATTGACCTCATTGAGATCAGAAAGTTGATCCTCGGTATTTACACAGAATTCCCTGATAATGATAGTTGGCGATTTGTGGATAATAAATTCCAAATAGTGGACCCAACACATCCTTGGCCTTTTGAAGAAGAGATCAATATTCAGTATGATGGAAGCCCCGCTTCTAATCTTGATTTCATCGCCGTTAAAGTAGGTGATGTAAACAACACAGTGGTAGCTAATGCGACACAGGTGTTGCCAAGAAATGGTCGACGAGTGCTTGATATTGAATTACATTCAACTGAAGTTGTGCTTGCGGGAGATGTTGTTGATGTGACATTGACATTCCCACAACATGTTGCTGGATTCCAGTGGACATTGGAGACAGCAGGACTTGATTATTTTAATGTCCTCAGCGAGGATATCAAAATCAATGATCAACATGTTGGCGTTCTGGACGATGGAATAGTGACGATGAGTTGGAATGACGATGATCTTTCGAAAGACTATGGTGGTAATCTAATGACTATTACGATTCAGTTTGTCGCGACTTCAGGAGGAAATGTTCAGGATATGATTGCGCTCTCAGACAAGATAGCTGATGCAGAAGCGTACACATATAGTGATGAGATATTAGATCTGAAATTAGTTACTGGCAGAACCTCATCGGATGTTGAGTTTGCTTTGTTCCAGAATGAACCAAATCCATGGACAGGGTCAACGACCATTAGTTTTGAATTGCCGGAAGCAGGCGCGGCGGTACTTACACTTTATGATATGACAGGTAAGCTTGTTAAAGTCATTGAAGGCGATTACAGTAAGGGGCTGCAGACTATTCAATTGCTGAAGAAGGATATTCCAGCAATAGGTATTTTATACTATAGATTGGACAGTGGTAACTATAGCGCAACGAAGAAAATGATCCGGTTGGATTGATAAGATTTGGTAAAACTTGATGAAGAAAGGAGCCCCGGATGAAATTGGGGCTCCTTTTATTTTGACTAATACCTAAAGGAATAGAGGAATAATTCGATTGTATGACAAAATCAAGCAAAATCCACCAAAGAGTATATCTCGAAGGAGATAATAAAGTTAAATTTGTGATAATATGTATGATATTATCCTAGCCTTCATTACAGCCTTTTTACTGGTTTATCTGGCGATACCAAGTATCATCAATATCGCCAAGGTGAAGCATTTGTACGATGAGCCGGACCATCGCACATCGCACGATGAGGCGGTACCTACATTGGGCGGCGTTGCCATTTTCGCCGGCGTTATTTTTAGTATTATACTATGGACACCATTTGATGTGTTCGGTGATCTCCAGTACATCTTGTGTGCTTTTATCATCATATTTTTGATTGGGGCAAAGGATGACATCCTGCCAATGTCCCCATTTCGAAAGTTGCTGGGCCAAATATTTGCTTGCTTTATTCTCGTTTTTAAAGCACAGGTTGTCCTGACGAGCATGTATGGTATTTTTGGAATTTATGAAATACCGGAGATACCCTCCATTCTACTTTCTATGTTTACGATCCTTGTGATCATCAATGCTTTTAATTTACTTGATGGCATCAACGGGCTTACTGGAAGTATTGCAACATTAATTTCAATCACTCTTGGCACGTGGTTTTTCCTTGTTGATCGAACCGATTTAGCGATTATCGCTTTTTCCCTTGCCGGTGCGACAATTGCTTTTCTGAAGTACAATATTACTCCTGCCAGAATATTCATGGGGGATACCGGTTCTATGTTGATCGGATTGGTCTCAGCGATACTGGTGATTGAATTTATTGAAATACATGCTGAGATTCCTGGTTCGCCCTATGCTTTTACTGCCGTCCCTGCTGTGGCTGTAGGGATACTGATTTTACCACTCTTTGATACACTCAGAGTGTTTATGTTTCGAGTGGTGAGGGGTAAGTCACCAATTCATGCGGATCGAAGTCATATTCACCATCTTTTACTCGATGCAGGATTGAGCCATATGCAGGCCACTTCTGTGCTATTAATGGTAAAC